>NZ_JCAXWU010000008.1:0-270622 GCF_059759695.1 Klebsiella sp. M041 | reverse complement strand
TGTCTGCCGGGTGGCGGCTTTCGCCTTACCCGGCCTACAAAAGACTGCAATATCAAACCGTCATGCGGTTATCTGTAGGCCCGCGCAAGCGCAGCGCCGCCGGGCAATCCCAGAAGATTGCACTTTTTAGGCTTTGCTCCCTCTCCCTGGGGGAGAGGGCTGGGGTGAGGGCAACAGGCCGCGCTCAGCTGTACTGGCGCACCCGCGCCAGCAGCTCGTCGACGCTGTCGATACGCTCGGCCAATACGATCAGCGCTTTGCCCAGGGTAATGGCGTGGCGCAGGCACTCATGCCGCATAGCGTCATCCTGGATAGTGTCGATATCCGCGACGTGCGACAGCCCGACGCTGCGGCGGATCAGTTCGCTGCCGCAGAAGCCGACCGCGTCCGCCCAGACCTTTTTCAGAAAGGCGGAGGCGTAGCCGGGGTAAGCCAGCGCCGCGTCGCGGGTTTTCTCCGCCGCCAGCGCCTGGAAGCGCTCGGCAAAGGTGGTCCACAGCTGGTGGATGTCGTTCAGCCGCTGCTCGCGCGCGGCGGCGGCGTCGCGAATGCCGAGCTGGCCCGGCAGGCCGCAGTAGTTCAGCAGCAGGTTGCCGATGGCGGTGCCGATATCGAAGCCGATGGGGCCGAAGTAGCCGAACTCGGCGTCGATGGCCTTCAGGCTGCCTTCGGCAACGAAAATCGACCCGCTGTGGATATCGCCGTGCAGCAGCGCTTCCGCATGGGCAAAGAAACGGTGCTTCAGCGCCGCCACCGCCAGCTTAAGCTGGGCGTCGTCGCGCAGGGCGGCGACATCGGCCTCCAGTTCCGCCGGGTAGTTATTGCGCGCGTGGATCTGATACGGGTCGTTAAAGAACAGATCCTCGGTGATCTCGCACATCGCCGGGTTAATAAACTGCGCCACCTGCGCCTTTTTCTCGTGGGGATGGAGATAGAAATCGCTGGTGTGAAACAGCACCTGCGCCAGATAGTCGCCAAGCTGGCGGGCCGCCTGAGGGTAGTAGACGTTAGCGATAAGCTCCCCGCGCCAGATGCGGTGGTCAGAAAGATCTTCCATCACCATCACCGCCAGTTCGGGATCAAAGTGATGGATTTTTACCGTGTGCTGCGGGCTGTGCTGATAGTGGGCGACCAGGGTCTGCGCTTCCAGACGGGCGCGGTCAAGGGTCAGCGGCCAGGATTCGCCGACGCAGCGCACGTAGGGCAGGGCCTGTTTGACGATCGCCCGGCTGACGCCCTGGCGATCGAACACTTTAAACACCAGATTGAGGTTGCCATCGCCCACTTCCTGCGCGCTGACCAGCTCAGATGGGTTGTCGATGCCGGCGAACTGCTGCGCGTAAGCCACGGCGTCGTGGGCGGTGAAGGTATGGTATTGCGACATTGCCTCGATCCTCGAATTCTGATTAAGCCGTTCAGACGTCTATACTTCTGGATTTCATCCTGACACAATGTGATACAACAACGCAACAGGGATTTAACGACATGCAGACATTACAGACCACCAGCCTGCGGGTGAGTGAAAATCAGCTTTTTATTCTCGACCAGCAGGCCTTGCCGCAGGAAAAACGCTGGCTGGCGGCGGATAACGTTGCGCTGCTGGTGGACCATATTCACGCCCTGCGGGTGCGCGGCGCGCCGTTGATTGGCCTGTCCGCCAGCCTGCTGCTGGCCCTGCTGGCCCAGCGCGGCCTGAGCCGGGATGAACTCCAGCAGGCGCTGGAGACGCTGCGCGCGGCGCGGCCGACGGCGGTCAACCTGATGAATAATCTGGATCGCATGAAGCAGGCGCTGCCCCGGGAGGATTACCCGCAGGCGCTGGAAGCGGAAGCCCTGCGTCTGGTCGAAGAAGATAAACAGCTGTGCGACCGCATCGCTGAGGCGGGCAGTGCGCTGGTGAAGCCCGGTAGCCGTCTGCTGACCCACTGCAACACCGGTGGCCTGGCGACCGCCGGGGTGGGGACCGCCCTGGGCGTTATCGCGCTGGCGCACCGGCAGGGAAAGGTGGCCAGCGTGTGGGTCGATGAAACCCGGCCGCTGCTGCAGGGCGGACGTTTAACCGCGTGGGAGCTGGGCGAGCTGGGCGTGCCCTATCAGCTGATCACCGATTCAATGGCCGCCAGCCTGATGGCGCAGGGGCAGGTGGATGCGGTGTGGGTCGGCGCCGACCGTATCGCCGCCAACGGCGATGTGGCGAATAAAATCGGCACCTATTCGCTGGCGGTTTTGGCCCATTACCACCAGATCCCGTTCTACGTCGCTGCGCCGCAGACGACCCTCGACCGCCATTGCCCGAACGGGGCGGCCATCCCCATTGAGCAGCGCGCCGCGGCGGAAGTGACCGGGGTGGCGGGCAGCTTTGGCGCGGTACAGTGGGCGCCGACCGGGGCCGCCGTTTACAATCCGGCGTTCGACGTCACGCCTGCCGGGCTGATTAGCGGCTGGGTGCTGGACAGCGGGGTGGTCACCCCGGCGCAAGTTGCCGCCGGGGCGTTTGCGCCGGACCACGGATAGCGGACCCTGTGCCGGGCCTGGAAAAAACGGTTTCCCGGGCCCGGGCAATCGCCTGGCCGCTACGGCAGGACCATCGCTACCGCCGGGGCGGAGGGCCGGTCGATACGCTGACCCAGCGCGGTGATAGCCGCCTGGAAGGGACACAGCGTACCGACGTCGGTCTGACGGCAGCCCGGCTGACGCCACTCCTGACGCAGCATCGGGTGCTGCGCGTCCGGCGTCTGCAGACGACGCAGGTCGTCGAGGCCTTGCGCCTGGAAATAGACCCGCAGATAGCGTTCCCCGCTCTTCGCGTCGCGCCAGCGCTCCAGCACCAGGCTACTGCCCGGCGGGATATTTCCCCGGCTGTAGCCAGGCAGCTGCCAGCTAAAGTTCATCAGCGTGCGCACCATGGCGATATTGGTGTCATGGGCCACCAGCAGCAGCCAGCGTACGTTCGGATTCGCCTCTGGTTTGACGCCGTCGAGCATGGCGTTGAGCAGCACCGACCCGCGTTTTTGCGCGGTATACAGCACGTCGTTGCTCAGATCGTAGTTTTCCGTTAACAGCGGCAGCAGGGCGGTGATCTGACTGGCCTGGACGATCTTGCCCCACGCCAGCTGGCTGAGAGGCAGGTTTTCACTCCAGCCGAGACGCAGCGTCTCCACCATATTGGCCATCACGCTCAGTCCGCTAATGGTGGTTTTCCCGCTTTTGCTCTGCTCGACCTGCCACGGGGTGTCGAAGACCGGGCAGGGCTTATCGGCCTGACAAACCGCCTGTTTCAAAAGCTGGATGGCCGGCGCCAGCGCCTGCCGACGCTGCGCCAGATCCCCGGCCTTCTCTTTTACCGCCGCCAGCTGGCGGGCGGGGTCGGTTTGCGTGGCGGCGAATTTGTCGGTCTGAAACAGCGGATCGGCGTCCCCGCTGACGTAATGGATAGCGACGCCGCAGCCGGGGAAGGCGCCATCCACCAGCGCCTGGGCGGTCGCCCGCGTCCGCTGCAGCGGGCTGGCGCGCACGTAAATCGACTCCGCCGTCGGGCATCCCGCCTGCAGCAGGCCAAGCTGGCGATAGTGCTGGCCTTCCTCACGCCCTTTATTGACCACGGCGGCATAGCCATGACCGGTGAGCTCGCCGTCATGGGTGGTCCACTCGGTCCATGGTCGTCCGGTGGCGGCCTCGATGGCTTCCCGGTTGCCGGCCGTCGGCGGACGAATCCCGTGGCGGCTAAGCTCCACCACTTTCTCCAGCTGCCAGTCCGCGGCGGCGGCAGATTGCAGCGCCAGCAGCGGCAGCGCGCAGGCGATAAACAGGCGTAACAGCCCCTGATGTCTTGCAGGCATCATATCTTCTTCCTTAATTCGTTAATCGGTTATGAGGAGAACGAGGTCTGCCGTTCGACGGCATGGCGCCGGGCGACGATGGCGGCAGTGGTAAAACAGAGTAGCGCGGAACCCAGACCGGTACCCACCCAGAACAGCGCCAACGTGCTGAAATCATACAGCGTTTTGCCGTTCTCAAGGATAGCCGTTTTATCAATAATGATCCCGGTGAGAAACTCGCCCAGGCCGGCGCCGGCGTAGCTGGCGATGCCGATGGTGCCGAGCGCGGCCCCCGCCGCTTTGCGCGAGGAGATATCGACGGCGATCAGCCCGCCGAGGAAGCAGGTCAGAGCGCCAATGGTTGCCCCGAAGATAATCATCGCCAGAATATCAGTGTAATAATTGTGCGGCGACCAGAGCATCAGGGCGAAGCCGGCGGTGTTCAGCAGGCTGATAAACCCGGCCATCACGCTGCGGTTGCGCGGGAAAAAGCGGTCGGAGAGCATGCCGGCGATGATGGTCCCGGCGATGCCGGCGATGGCGTTGACGCCGATAATCCCGGAGGCCTCCAGCGTGGAATAGGCTTTATCCTGCTCCAGAAAGAAGATCCCCCAGGAGTTGACGGCGTAGCGGTCGATGTGCATAAAGGCGGAGGCGAGGGCGAGGGTCCACAGCGCCGGGTTGCGCAGCGCCAGCAGCTGGTTTTTAAACACCGAGCCGCGGGCTTCGGCCTCCTCCTGCGGTTCATCGCGGATGACGTTGATGGACGGGAAGCCGCTGCTCTGCGGCGAATCGTGCATGAACAGCACCAGCAGCACCACGCCGGCGGCGCCGAGCGCGGCGGTGGACAGGTAGCCCATCTGCCAGCCAAACCCGGCGATCACCGCGGCGATCACCATATAGGTGACGGCCTCGCCGATATTATGCGCCGTCGACCAGATGCCATAGAAGGTGCCGCGCTCCTTAACGCCGTACCAGCGCGCCAGCGAGACCGCGCAGGGGCCGACGCCCATCGACTGCGCCCAGCCGTTGATCCCCCAGAAGATGGCCAGCAGCAGGGCGTTGGTGGTCATGCCCATCATCAGGTTCATCCCGGCGCTGAGCAATAAACCGAGGCTCATATAGCGCACCACGTTGGCGTGATCGGCGATAAAGCCGTTGACCAGTTTGCCGATGGCGTAGCTGAAGAACAGGGTGGAGCCGATCATGCCGAGCTCCGTCGGGGTGATCCCCAACTCCACCAGCGCGCTTTTGGCGACGGTGAACGATAACCGGCAGACGTAAAAGGTGACGTAGGCCAGGGTCATGGCGATAAAGGTTTGCCAGCGCACCCGGCGAAAACGGTGTTCATCAAACGCGGCGCCCGCTTTCGGCGGCGACGCCCGGAAAAAAGCGATAATTCCAGACATAGGTGGTTCTCCGCAGGTCGGAGGCCTGACTGATTGATGTGGTTCGTCCGTGAATGAAGTTATCGTTACTGTGTAGAGTACATAATCAGAAATAGCCTGACCCGTAAGGGTTAATGTAATGGTTGTAGGATCATCTTTTTCAGCTGCGGGTAGAGCGTCTGGCTGGCCAGCAGCAGCGGGTTGCCGCGCTGGATCCCCTCCTGCGCCAGAAAATCGTTGCTGGCGCCGCCCGCTTCGCGCATCAGCACCAGCCCCGGCAGGGCGTCCCACGGGTTCATGTGCGGCTCGTAGTAGCCAATCAACCGGCCTGCCGCCGCCCAGGCGCTCATCAGCGCGCCGGAGCCGTTGCGGATAAACATGCCGCCGTCGCTGAGCAGCGCCTGCAGAAACGGCAGAAAGTCCGCCGGGGTGACGCGATGCGAGGTGCCGACGCCCATCACCCCCTCCCTGACCGTCGTCGCGGGGTGCGGACGGATCGGGGCGTCGTTGAGCCAGGCGCCATGGCCCCGCAGGGCGTGAAACAGCTCGCGATGGTTAGGGTCATAGACCACGCCGATGACCGGTTCGCCGTCGGCGACGATCGCCAGCGATAGGCACCAGGTGTGCAGGCCGTTGAGGAAACAGCTGGTGCCATCGATGGGGTCGACCACCCACAGCACCCGCGCGTCGGACAGGCGGGCGCCGCTCTCTTCGCCGAGAAAGCCATCCTCCGGAAACGCGCTCTGAATGCGCTGTTTCACAAAGGCCTCCACCCGCTTATCGGCCACGCTGACCACATCCTGCAGATCGTCGCCTTTATGGTCGACGGTCAGCGCTTCGCGTTGTTGATAGTATTCAAACGCCAGCTCAGCCCCCGCTTTCGCCAGCTCGCAGGCCAGGCGGTAGCGGGCCTGTAGCGCTTCTGATTCCTGAGATTGCATAGTGACTCCCTATTTTGCACACGTGTGCATTTTGCGTGAAAAAAACAGCCCCGAAGGGCCGAATGAGTGTGGCCGGGTTTCACAGAAGATTCTGTGATCGATCCAGCATAAAATGATTTTTTCATTTCGCACTTTGACGAATAATTAGTTTCACCGGCACTTCGCGATGGCGCGAGGGCAGGCTGAAGCGGGCGATCCGCGTCATCAACAGATCCACCGCGTGGTGGGCCAGCAGGGCGGTATTCTGTTGAACGGTGGTGAGCTGATAGGGGCGCCAGTCCGCCTGCGGGATATCGTCAAAGCCGACGATGGCCGGTAGCGGGGCGGCGGCGGGGGCGTCCCGCAGGCCGTCCAGGGCGCCCAGCGCCAGCATATCGGTGGCGCAGAACAGGGCCTGCACCCCGGGGTTTTCAGCAACTAATTCTCGGGCGGCCTGGTGGCCGGCCTGATAACCGCCGCCGTCGCAGAAGCGGCTGGCCACCGTCATGCCCGACGTCTGAGCGATGAAAGCGTCATAACGCTGGCGGGTGCTGAAGTTCTCGCGATTTTCGCCAATAAAGCCAACCTGCCGCCAGCCTCGACGACTGAACAAGCCCGCCACCAGCTTCGCCCCCTGGGCGTTATCGCTGCACACCCGGTCGCAGCCGGCGAGGTCCGCATGACGGTTGATCAGGGTGACGGGGATCTTGCGCGCCAGGTACTCTTCCGCCAGCGACAGCGGCGGCGCGCCGGAGGTGATGATCACACCGGCGACGTGGTAGCTCAGCAGCTGTTTAAGCGAAGGGGCGAGCTGCTGCGGATCGTCAGCGTTCATCAGCAGCGGCATAAAGCCGTTGAGCGCCAGCTGATGGACCAGCGGCGCCAGCAGTTTGCTGCGAAACGGGTTGTCGAAACCGGCGGTGACGATGCCGATAAAATTACTGCTGCCGGTGATCATCGTCCGGGCGATGATATTCACCTGATAGCCCAGAGCTTCCGCGGCGCTCAGCACCTTCTGCCGGGTCTTCTCCGACACCGAGGCGCCGGGGGTGAAGGTACGGGAGACCGCCGAGCGCGAGACGCCGGCCAGTCTGGCCACATCCTCGGCCTTAATCCATTTTTTATCGCTCATCGTCGTTTCGCGCCGTCTGTTTTCCAGGAAGCCGACGCCCGGGCGGGCGTCGGTCACGCACACTGCCTGAAAAGGTATCACAGAAAGGCGCCGACGCGCAGCGCCTTGCGCCTTATGCCGGGTAGCGGATGTGCTCCACCTCACGCTGCAAAATCACCTTACCGTGGCGAATGGAGGTTAGCACCCGCGCCTGGCGGCGGACGGCCTCGTAGTCGTTTTCCGCATCGAGGATCAGCAGGTTAGCCGGGCGGCCTTCGGCGAGGCCGTAGTTATCGCCCAGACAGAGCGCCCGGGCGCTGTTGTCGGTGACGAAGTCGAGGCAGCGCTGCAGATCGTCATAGCCGAGCATATGGCAGATGTGCAGTCCGGCATCCAGAATGCGCAGGATATTGCCGTTCCCCAGCGGATACCACGGATCCTGAATCGAGTCCTGAGCAAAGCAGACGTTGATGCCGGCGCGATCCAGCTCCGCCACCCGGGTGACGCCGCGCCGTTTCGGCCAGCTGTCAAACCGGCCCTGCAGATGAATGCTTTCGGTCGGGCAGGAGATAAAGTTGATCCCCGAGGCTTTCAGCAGGCGAAACAGCTTCGAACAGTAGGCGTTGTCATAAGAGCCCATTGCGCAGGTGTGACTGGCGGTGACCTGCGCCCCCATACCGCGCACCCGGGCCTCTTCCGCCAGCACTTCGAGGAAACGCGACTGCGGATCGTCGATTTCATCGCAGTGGACATCCACCAGCCGGCCATAGCGCTGGGCGAGGTCCATCAAAAACATCACCGAACTGACCCCTTTGTCGCGGGTGTTTTCATAGTGCGGAATACCGCCCACCACGTCGGCGCCCATCTCGATGGCGCGCGTCATCAGCCCCCGACCGTCGGGGTAGGATTCAATCCCCTCCTGCGGAAAGGCGACAATCTGCAGATCGATGAGATCGGCGGCCTCTTTTTTCACCGCCAGCAGCGCCTGCAGGGCCGACAGCGACGGGTCGGTGACATCCACATGGGTCCGGACGTGCTGGACGCCGAAATCGCGCAGCATGCCGATGGTTTTTAGCGCCCGCTGGCGGGTGTCCTCCGGGGTGATGCTCGCTTTGCGCTGGCTCCAGCGGGTGATGCCTTCAAACAGGGTACCGCTGCGGTTCCACTCCGGCTCGCCCGCGGTGAGGGTGGCGTCAAGATGAATATGCGGCTCGACGAAGGGGGGGATCGCCAGCCGGCCCTGGGCGTCGATATCGCCGGCGACGGCGGTCTGCATCGCGGTTTGGGCGGTCATGCGCTGAATCAGGCCGTCCTGCAGCTCAAGGGTAAACAGCGCCTCCTGGCGGCGCAGGCGGGCGTTAACAATTTTCATGGTTGGTCCTGTAAATGGTTTTGCGATAAACGCCAGATCACCAGCGCGACCGAGGCGTTGAGATGAAACTGAGGGTGGCTGACCGGGTAGCCGGTCAGTTTTTCAATACGCTGGATGCGCTGATGCAGGGTGTTGCGATGGAGACCCAGCCGGTCGGCGGCCCGCACCACGTTCCCGTTCTCCTGCTGCAGCGTCTCGAGGGTCTCCAGCAGCAGCCACGGCGCTTTACGGCCCGGCTCGATCAGGCAGCCCAGGGTGTCGTGCATAAAATCGTTGAGTAGCGCCGGGTCGCTGACCGCGGACAGCAGTTTGATAAACCCCAGCTGCTGATAGTCGCTGATCCGCTGGGTCGGCCGCAGGGTATCGCAAAGATCCAGCGCCTGTCGCGCCTGCGACAGCGCCCGCGGGTAGCCCTGCAGCTGTCTGACCGGCGCGGAAAGGCCGCAGAGCAGCGACAAACTCTCTTCTCCCTCCGCCAGCGTCTGCAGCCACTGCTGCAGCCACTTTTTCTGCTGAAAGCCTTCCCCCTCCTCATCCGGCAGCAGGAAAAGGAACATGTTGCTGCGCTCCAGCAGCGGGAAGGGGTTGCCCTGCTGGTTGAGCTGCAGCTGCAGCTGCTGGCGCACGCTGCGGTGGGCCTGCTGCAGCCAGGCTTCGGCCTGTTCGGGCGGAAACTGGCGAAACAGGCGGGACAGTCCCTCCAGGCGCAGCGCCGCCAGCCGCAGCGGGCGGGTAAAATCGAGCTGCTGGTGGAGGGCGCGCTGGTGGAGCATCTGCAGGTCCGGATAGTCGCCGGTGACCAGCTGCATCAGGATGTCGCGCTGCGACTGCAGGGCGCTTTCGCTGCGGACCAGCGCGGTGCCGACCCGCTCGGTGACAATCACCATCTTCAGCAGGTAGGGCTGCTCGATCAGCGGAATGCCCAGCTCGTCGGCAAGGGCGATCAGCGTGGCGGGAATGGCGTGGATATAGGCCTCGCCGGTGAGGATCACCATCCCGGCGATGCCGCGCTGTTTGCCCTCCATCAGCAGCTGGATCAGGTTGGCTTCATCCCGGGGATGGTTGATGCCGGTGATAAAGACCAGCTCGCCGCCCATGATCCACTCGGCGATGTGCTCATTTTCCGCCACGTAGTACCAGCGTACCGCCCGCTGCAGCCCTTGCTTTCCCGCCCGCAGACGCAGGGCGGAGAGTCCCTCAAGGGCCAGCAGTTCACTGACCGTCAGGCTCATGGCTCCTGCTCCGCGACGGCGGCAGGCTGACGCTTGCTTAGCAGGGTCAGGGCGATATAGACCAGCGCGGAGACGGTGATCCCCACCAGCGGCGCGATCCACGGCGACAGATAAGCCACCACCGCGCCGGCGGCGTAGGCGCCGAGTCCCAGCCAGTTAAAACGCGGCAGGCGGGCGTTCTGCAGCAGGGGATAGCGCCCGCCGCGGGCGAACCAGTAGTCGGCGAGGATCACCCCGCCGATGGGCGGGATAATGCTGCCCAGCAGCACGAGGAACGGGATCAGCATTTCGTACATACCGCCAATGGCCAGCACAATGCCCACCCCGGCGGCGGCGAGGGTCAGCGTGCGGCGACGTTCGCTGCGCAGCAGATGGCAGGCGGCGGCGGAGACGTTATAGATGGTGGGGCCCTGGATGGTCAGCAGATTGAGACACAGCATGATCACCGCGGCCACCGACAGCCCCTGCAGGATCAGCACTTCGACGATATCGGCCTGTTGATAGACGATAGCGCACCAGGCGCCGGCGACGATCATCAGCCCGTTGCCGACGAGGAAGCTGCCCATGCTGGCGAGAATGGCGGTACGGCTGGAGTTGGCCAGCCGGGTCCAGTTTGTCGCCTGGGTGGCGCCGCTGGCGAAGGTGCCAAAGACCATGGTGATGGCCGCCGACCAGGTCATGGCGTCGCCAGGCGCAATGCGGGTCATCGCCTGCCAGCCGCCGGCGTGGCGCAGCGCCAGATACATGGAGACCACCAGCAGCACGAACATCAGCGGCACCGACAGGCGCGACAGCGCGTCCAGCCCCTTGTAGCCCACCAGCGCGGTGACGCAGAACAGAATGCCAAACAGCACCATCAGCGGCAGGGTCAGCGCCTCGGGCAGGGCGAGGATCTTCACCAGCGAGATAGCGACCGTGGCCGTCCCCCACGCGTACCAGCCCAGCTCGGCAAAGCCAAGGATAAAATCGGCCAGCTTGCTGCCGATCTCGCCGAAGCAGAAGCGGCCCATCAGCACCGTATTCAGGCCGCTGCGCGCGGCGATCCAGCCCAGCGACGCGGCATACAGGGCCAGCAAGGCGTTGCCGATGACGGCTATCCACAGCAGATTGACGATGGAAAAGGAGACGCCGAGTTTACCGCCGGCGAACATCGTGCCGGTGAAAAAGGTAAAGCTGAATAACACCATGGCGATGGAAAATACGCCTTTGCGTCCGGCGGCGGGCGCTTCGACAAGGGGAAAATCATTGCTGTTTGACATCCTGGAACCTCTGGCTGGTTAGATGGGCGGTGATAGCCGGAAGTAGCAAGAGATGTGCCAGGAAAAACCGGGCACGGGGAATAGCGCGCGGTGTGCAATATGCACAGTTATTGCAGAATGAAGGGGGAGTAATGCCATTTTAGTGTGCATCCTGCCATGTTTTGCACCAGTCGGGGGCAGAGGAGAGCGGCGACGGCATTCCCGGCGCAGGCGGAGAATTTCAGCCAGCAGAATCCGCCAGCGTTTTGGCGCCAGACAGGAGGGAATCGTAGCGGACTCACCGCGGTTGGTTAAATTGCTGTGAATAAAGGTTATTTAATATGCATTTATGATATAACCATTTGGCTTGTGTGTGTTTCCTGAAATATTGTTCCCTCCGGTTAGCGGTGTTAGTATCGGGTAAATAGCCATTTAGACGGCTAAATAAACCATCGCTAACCTAAGGAACTGCTATGTGGCAAGAAAGACTCGCGCAACTGGTCACCACCTGTCATTGGATCGGCGCGAAAGGCTGGGCGCCGGCGACCGGCGGCAATATGTCGGTACGTCAGGATGACACCTGGTGCTGGCTAAGCGAGTCGGGCCGCGACAAAGGCAGCCTGACGACCGAGGATTTCCTGCAGGTGGAGATCGCCACCAACCAGGCCCCTTCCGGACGGAAACCGTCGGCCGAGACCGGCCTGCACACGCTGGTCTATCGCCTGTTCCCGGAGGCCAACGTGGTGCTGCATGTGCATACCGTCAACGCCACCGTGCTGTCGCGCATCGAAAAAAGCGACACGCTGGCGCTGCAGGGGTATGAAATGCAGAAAACCCTCAGCGGGCAGCACAGCCATCTCGACACCGTTCCGGTCGCCATCTTCGATAACGATCAGGATATTGACGCCCTGGCGGCGCGGATTGCCGATTATGCGCAAACCCGCCCGCTGCGCTACGGCTTTCTGCTGCGCGGACATGGTCTGACCTGCTGGGGGAAAGATATTCAGGAGGCCCGCCGACAACTGGAAGGGCTGGAGTTCCTGTTCGAGTGCGAGCTGATGCGCCGCCGCTACGAGCCCTGAGCCGGAGCAGGTATGGATTTTTATCTTGGTATCGATATCGGCACCTCCCGGGTGAAAGCGGTGCTGTTTGATCAGCATTTCACCGCGCGCGCCAGCGCCGCGGAAAACACCTCCCCCCGCCTGTCGGCCAATGGCTACGCGGAACAGGATATGACCCAGCTGTGGCATTCGGTGCTGGCTATTCTGCGCCAGATTGCCCGCCACCCGGCGCTGCAGGCGGGGCGGCTGCGGGCCATCGGCCTCGCCGGGCAAGGGGAGGGAGTCTGGCTCAGCGATGAGCAGGGCGAACCGGTGGGTCCGGGGATCCTGTGGAGCGATACCCGCAGCCACGCGCTGATGAGCGACCTGCTGCGCCGGCCCGGCTTTGACCGCCGCTATTTCGCCGATACCGGCACCCACCTGCAGCCCTGCAATACCAGCCTGCAGCTGTACTGGCTGAAACAGTATCAGCCGGAGCGGCTGGCGGCCGCGCGCTATCTGTTTTTCGCCAAGGACTGGATCCGCTTTCGCCTGACCGGCGTGGCGGCGCTGGAGCTGACGGACGCCAGCAGCTCGTTACTCAATCAGCAGAGCGGCAGCTGGTCCTCGGTGGTGATGAACGAGATGGGGCTGGACGAACTGCTGCCGCTGTTTCCCCCGCTGCTGGCTCCGGATGCTCCGGCCGGCACGCTGAGCGACGCGGTGGCGGCGCTGACCGGGCTGCCCGCCGCGACGCCGGTGGCCGCCGGGGCGCTGGATGTCTGCAGCGCCGCGCTGGGCTGCGGCGCGGTCAACGAAGGGGACATCTACACGATCCTCGGCACCACCTGCTGCACCGGGATCGTCTGCCGCGGCCCGCAGACGGTGAACGAGGCGACGCGCTTCGTCACCCATACCGAAGCCGGGCAGGTGATCTCGCTGTTTCCGATGCAGGCCGGTACGCCAAACATTGACTGGCTGCAGCAGCATATTTCGCTGGACGCCGATCTGGGTCGGCTGGAGCAGGCGATCGCGGACGTGGAGCCGGGCAGCGGCGGCGTCTTCTGGCAGCCGTACCTCAATGGCGAACGCGCGCCGTTTTACAGTCCCGACGCGCGGGCCGGCTTTATCGGCATTAGCCCGCACACCACCCGCGCCGAACTGCAGCGCGCGGTGTTTGAAGGTCTGGCCTTCGCCATTGTCGATGCGCTGCAGGGTTATCCGCAGGGCGGCGAGCTGTATCTGACCGGCGGCGGCGCCGCCTCGGCCACCTGGCTGCAGATTATCGCCGACTGTACCGGGCGCACGGTGGTCTCCAGCGCCTTTAACGAACTGAGCGCGCGCGGGGCGGCGATTCTGGCGGCCCGCAGCGTCGCTGCGCTGGCCGAGACGCCTCCGCTGGCGCAGACCCGCTATCAGCCGCGCCCTCAGGCGCATGCCCGCTATGCGGCGCTGTATCCCGTTTATCGCCTGCTGCGCGAGCAGATGCTGCCGGTATGGCAGGCCAGGCAGGCCGCTCTTCAACGTCTTTCTCAGGAAGTACAACCATGAAAATCGTTTTTACCGCCGAGCATGCTGGCGACCTTAGCGCTTTCCACCAGCTGGGCGAACTGCTGGTGGAGGGATGGGCGCTGGGCAAACCGAAACTCAGCGCCGGCCAGCTGATTGAGCTGGCCCACGACGCCGAGGTGCTGGTGACCAGCTATGATGAAGTGACGGACGCGGTGATGGCCGCCTGTCCGCGCCTGCAGGTGATCGCCTGTACCCGCGCCAATCCGGTGAATATTGATACCCAGGCCGCGCAGGCGCGCGGCATCCGGGTGCTCTACACCCCGGGACGCAATGCCGATGCCGCCGCGGAGCTGACGCTTGGCCTGATGCTCAGCCTGGCGCGCCACATTCCGCAATCCCATGCGGCGCTGAAGCGGGGGGAGTTCACGCAGGCTGATAATGCCGCCGCCGCCACTCAGCAGGGCCTGCGGCGCGATGTGGTCTGGGACGTGAGCCCGGAAAGCCCCTATGAAGTGTTTAAGGGCAGTGAACTGCGCAATAAAACGTTGGGGCTGGTGGGCTATGGCAACATTGGCCGCCGGGTGGCGCGTATCGCCCGGGCGTTCGGCATGGCGGTGCGGGTGGTGGATCCGTTCGTCGCCGCAGAGGATATCAATGAGCCAGGGCTACAGAAAACGACCCTCGAGGCGCTGTTCCGCGACGCGGATATCGTCAGCCTGCATCTGAGCAGCGGACCGCACAGCGACGGGCTGGTGAATGCGGCGCTGTTAAACAGCATGAAGCCCGGCGCGCTGCTGATCAATACCTCCCGCGCGGCGGTGGTCGACGAAGCGGCGCTGATTGATGCCCTGCGTCACGGCCCGCTGGGCGGCGCGGCGCTGGACGTGTATCACCGCGAACCGCTGTGGCGCGATCACCCATTTGTCACCGAGTTTGATAACGTGATTATTACGCCGCATATCGCCGGGGCTACCCGGGAGAGTATCGCCAAACACACGGCGATGATTGCCGCCGATCTTCAGCGCTATGTCGCCGGGGAGCCGCTGCTGTACCAGTGGCGTTAAGCCGCTTGCGCCGCCGCGCCTGCGGCGGCGCGGGTCCAGCGTCAGGGGCGATGGGCCGCCATAAAAGCCCGGGTCTGTTCCCAGTCCACCACCCCGGCATCCGATCCCATCCCGGTCGCCACCAGCGCGGCCACCGCCGAGGCGACGTCGCACGCTGCTTTCACGCTGAGTCCGCGCGCCAGCGCGGCTATAAACCCGCCGCAGTAGCTGTCGCCGCAGCCGGTGGTATCCACCGCCTCGACCGGCCACGGCGCAATATGCTCCAGCGCGCCATCGCGGCCGATAAGCCAGGAGCCGTTCTCGCCGTCTTTCAGAATGCAGGTGCCCACGCCCAGCGCAAAGAAAAAGCGGGCGATGGCCTCCGGCTGCGTCTCCCCGGAGAGAAAGGCGGCTTCCTCCAGGGAAGGCATGAAATAATCCACCGACGGCAGCAGGGGCCGCAGCAGTTCCAGAGTGTGTTCATTCGGGGCGATAAGATCAAAGCTGGTGGTGACCCCGCGCGCTTTGGCCGCCTGCAACAGCCGCGCGCTCTGTCCCTGGTCCATTGCCGCCAGCAGTCCGGTCCCGCCGTGATGCAGGAAGCGACAGTCAAGGACGGCGTCAAATTCCGCCTCACTGACGAACAGGGCGTCAGACGCGCCCCGGCAGTGCAGGGCCGGACGTTCGCCGTTGGGGCGAATCGGCAGGATCGTCGCCGAGGTCTCCTTCAGCGCGGTGCGCTGGATAAGCGAGCAGTCGATGCCCAGCCGGGCATAGCTGGCGAGGATAAAGTCGGCTTTTTCATCTTCGCCCAGGCAGGCCACCGCTGCGGTGCGGATCCCGAGCTTCGCGGCGTTAATATTGGCCCCCGCGGCGGTGCCGGCGGGGTTGAGGCTAATTTGCTCAATAAAGGCGACGCCGCCGCGCGGCGGGATCGCCACCACCGGGCGCCCGGCGATATCCAGAATAGTCAGGCCGACAAACACGGCGTCAAAGGTTGCCATCGTTCTCCCGTTTAGCGATGCTTTTGGCGCAGGCGCGCCTGCCAGAAGGATAGGGCGAGGGCCACCACCAGAATCACGCCGACCAGCGCGTCTTTCACCAGATAATTGAGCCCCATCAGGTTCAGACCATTATCAATAATGGCGAGGAACAACACGCCGCCCAGCGTGCCGGCGATGCTGACCCGGCCCAGACGGTTAAAGGCGGTGCCGATAAACACCGCCGCAATGGCGTCCATCAGATAAGACTGCCCGGCCAGCGGGGTAAATTGCCGCAGGTTGGCGGAGAGGATCACCCCGCCGACGGCGCAGAGGGCCGAGGCGGCCACCAGCACGCCGAGCATGGTCAGGCGATCGCGGATCCCGGCGATGCGCGCCGCTTCGCTGTTCTGACCGATGGCGCGGATATATTTGCCCCACAGGGTACGCTCAGTGACCAGCCAGGCCGCCAGCCACAGCGCCAGCACGATCGCGACCGGCGTGGGGATGCCGCCAAGGTTACCCACCGCCAGGTCGTGATACTCGGGGGCCATCCGCCGATAGGCTATCGCGCCGCCGCCATCGGTATAGATGCGTTCCGCGCTGCTGGCGATAAACCAGGTGCCGAGGGTGGCGAGGAAGGGGCGGATCCGGCAGATGAGGATCAGAAAAGCATTGAGCAGGCCAATCAGCACCCCGCCGAGCAGGGCGCAGCCCACCGCCGCCTGCCACGGCAGATGCCAGGTTTTCAGGGCGACGAGGGCGAAGGCGGCGCCAAAATCGAGCGCGACGCCTACCGACAGGTCAATCGCGCCCGCGCTGACGATCAGGGTCATCGCCATCGCCACAATCAGCAGGATCGCGCTGCCCTGCAGCAGGTTGGCCCAGTTATCCACGGTTAAAAATACCGGATTCGCCCAGCCGAACAGGGCAATGGCCAGCAGGGTGATGACGCCGAATCCGGCCCGCGACAGCCAGGCCAGCGGGCTGCTGACCGTCTGTTCCGCAGGCGCTGGGGTTTTCAGGGTGATTTGGCTCATGCCTCGCCTCCTTTGTGTCTGACCGCCGATGCCGCCAGCACCACCAGGATCAGGCCGCCTTTAATGGCGCCCATCCAGAAGATATTGACCCCCAGCAGGCCGAGCCCGTTAGAGAGGGCGTTAACCAGAATCGCCCCCAGCAGCGCGCCCCAGATGGTGACCACCCGACGACGCGAGAAGGCGGCGCCGATAAAGGTCGCCAGCACGGTTTCCAGCAGCAGCGGCGTGGCCGTTCCGCTGGAGCTGCCGGAGCCCTGGCTGAGCAGCGGCAGAATAGCCAGCCCGGCGGCGATGCCCGCTAACAGCCAGACCAGCAGGGTTAAGCGGCGCACGTTCAGGCCGCTCATCTGCGCCATATCGCGATTGCCGCCCACCGCCTGCACATGCTGGCCGAAGCGGGAGTGATGGAGCAGGAACTGGAACAGGATAAACACCCCCAGCAGATAGACCAGCGGCCAGGGCAGGCCCAGCACGCTGTTATCGCGAAAGGCGACCATCAGCGGATCGCTGACCGCGATGCGCCGCTGGCCGGTCAACAGGTCCGTCAGGCCGGTAAACGCCACCGAGGTCGAGAGGGTGGCCAGCAGCGGCGGCAGGCCGGCCGCCAGCACCAGGAAGCCGTTGATCGCCCCGCAGAGCAGGCAAACCGCCGCCAGCAGCGCCAGCAGCAGGAGATACGGCGTGTGCCATTCGGCCAGCCCAAGGCTGAGCAGCGCGACGCCGAGCACCGCGGTCGCCGGCAGGGAGAGGTCGATGCCGCCGGAGACCACGTCATCTCCGCCAACGGCGATGACGCAGACCAGGCCGAAACAGAGGATCGCCAGCGGAACGCTCTGGACCAGCATCAGGCTGATATTTTGCCAGCTGAGGAAGTAGGGAGACTGCACGCTCAGCCACACCAGCAGCGCCAGAAACAGGATCAGGGGGAATTTTTCAATAAGCGTCGCCAGGCCCGGACGGCTGCGACGCTGGATAGCGGTACTCATGGTGAAGGCTCCTGTCCGCCGTTGATCGCCACCAGCAGGGCGTCGAGGGTCAGCCCGCGGGTGGGCAGATTGGCCGCCAGCGCGCCGCGCCAGAGGACGAGGATCCGGTCGCATAGTCCGAGTAATTCGGTGGCGTCGCTGGAGGAGACCAGCACCGCCCGTCCTTGATCGGCCAGCTGGCGCGTACGTTGATAAATATCGCGGCGGGCGCCGATATCAACCCCAAGGGTGGGTTCATCGAGAATAAACAGCCGGGCATCGGTACCGAGCCAGCGGGCGAGGATCGCTTTTTGCTGGTTGCCGCCGCTCATGTAGCGTACCGGCAGGGCCGGGCGTCCCGGGCGGATAGCCAGCTGCGCTATCCAGTCGCGCGCTTTCTGCTCGGCAAGCCCCCGCCGCTCCCAGCCAAAGGTGGCGGTCTCGGGCAGCGAGGCGAGATTAATGTTGTCAGCGGTGGTGAAAGGCAGGATCAGCCCCTGATGACGGCGGTCACGCGGGACCAGCGCCATTCCGGCGCGGATCGCCTGCTTTGGCGTACGGATACGTCGCGGCTGACCGTCGAGATGGATCCTACCGCGCTCCGCCGGGCGTAAGCCGTAGAGTAAGTCAACCAGCACATCGCGCCCGGCGCCGAGCAGGCCGGCGACGCCGACGATCTCCCCCGGGTGAATATCAAAAGAGAGGTCCTGCAGCTGCCGTCCGTCGCTCAGCTGGCGCACCGAGAGTAATGGAGCCGCCCCGTTGTCTGCCGCCGGGCGCTGGCGCGGGGTATACAGCTGGTCGATTTCCCGGCCGACCATCATGGCGATCAGCGCCTCGGTATTCTGCAGCAGGTCGCGGTCCGGGTAGCCGACCACTTCCCCGTTGCGCAGCACGGTGCCGCGGTCGCAGAGCGTGGCTATCTCATTGAGGTAGTGGGAAATATACAGAATGGCAATGCCCTGGTCGCGCAGGCGCAGAATGGCGGAGGAGACCAGACTGGCCTCCTGGGCCTCGAGAGGGGCGGTGGGCTCGTCGAACACCACCAGCCGCGCCGCGCCGTCGATCAGCGCGCGGGCGATTTGCACCAGCTTGCGCTCGGCCAGGCTCAGATCCCGCACCAGGCGTTCGGGATCGATCGCCAGCTGCCAGTTTTGCTGGAAAAATTGCGCCGTGGCGGCCCTCATTCGTCGGCGATCCAGCGCCCCCCAGCGGGTGCGATACTCCTGACCCAGAAACACCGATTCCGCGACGGTAAAGTGCGGGATCAGGTTGAGCTCCTGGTGGATCACGCGGATGCCGGCGGCTTCGATGGCTGCCGGGTTGCCGAGGGGCAGCGGGCGGCCGTCGAGGGTCGCGCTACCGCTGTCGGCCTGATAGACGCCGGCGAGGATTTTGATCAGCGTCGATTTACCGGCGCCGTTCTCGCCAATCAGGCCATGAATTTCCCCCGGATTGAGGCGCAGGGTAACCGCATTAAGCGCCGTTACGCTGGCAAAACGTTTGCCGATCTGGTCCATGACCAGACCCGCGGCGGGGCGCTCCCCGCCAGGGTGTTGATTTATCACTGCAGTTCGCCGTATCCCAACTGTTTATACACCGCTTTCGCTTCCTGCGGACCTTTCACCGGTATGACCGGGATAAAGGTTTGCACCGGCAGTTTCTGACCGGCAAAGTAGCGGGCCACGTTATCGGCGGAGGTCTGGCCGATCAGATGCGGCTGCTGCGCGACGTTAGCCACGAAGGGGCTGCCGGGCTCCGCCATGATCTCCAGTGTCTCCGGGCCGGCGTCGATGGCCGTCACTTTCACGTCCTTATCACGACCGGTCTCTTCCAGCGCCTGGACGATGCCGATGGCCGGTTGATCCCAGCAGGCGACATGGATGGCATCCAGTTTGCCTTTCGGATACTGGCTGAGTAATTCGAGGGTTTTCTTCCGCGCGTCTTCCGGCGAGTTGGCGAACTGTTCCGCGAGCTCAGGCTGGATAATATGAATATCCGGATAATCCTTAAGGACATATTTCCACTGATCGTAACGAATTCCGCAAATACGCAGCGCGCTGGAGAACGCGTTAAATACAGCCACATTACCTTTGCCGCCTAATTCGTCCGCCATGTAGCGACCGATGGTGGAGCCCAGAGTGTAGTTATCGGAGGTGGAATTGTTGACCGAATATTGTGAAACATGATCCACGGTGAATACCGGGATGCCGGCATCACGTAATGCTTTAAATTTGGGTTCGACGGCGCTGTCGCCGAGAATACTAATTACCGCGTCCACCTTGCGTGACAGTAAAATATCGTGATTATTGGCATGAACCTGATTATCCCGGCCGCCATCGACGCCAATGACTTTGCCCCCCAGCTTCTCCACTTCCTCTGTCGCGCCTTTAAAAGCCTCGCGATCCCAGAAATGCTGGGTGCCTACGACGGCAACGCCAATGGTTTTTCCCTGTAAGGAGAGGGCGTCAGCGGCGGTGACGCTCAGCGAAGCAAGGGAAAGCAGTCCCAGCGCGGCAGGCAATAATTTTCTCTTCTGCGACATTGTTATTATGATCCTGTGATGAAGGTGGTTGCGGACCGGTAGCATGACAAGAAGCACCTCGCCACCTCAAATACAAAATAAGTCTAAGTTATGCCGGCAATGTTATATCGCGGAAACGTCAGAGAAAAAGTTTATTTTGTCATGAAGAACCTGAAAATATTTCATGATGCCGGGTAGGCCTTTTTATTTTGTGGTTTTATTTTTGGTTTGTTCTGTGTTTATTTAGCGGATAAAGACAATTTTCTTAATATTATGAGTGCATGGGAAATACGGCCTCTACTGCGAAAAAGAGAAGATTGCGCGGGCTAACGCTTTTTTTAGCAGAGCAATATCTGGCCGGGTAAGCAATATTACCGCATTTCCCCGCTTTATTTTAACGAACCTTAGGCTGAGAAGAACGCGGGCGCTATGAAGAAACAGCATAATTATACGGTGATGCACTGGGGAACCTGGCAGGTGGAGAGCCGCGAGGGCGAGATCGTGGCGGTTAAGACGGTGCCCTGGGATAAAAACCCCTCACGCATCGGTCAATCGCTCCCCGACGCGGTGACCAGCCAAACGCGCATTCGCCGCCCGGCGGTGCGCGCCGGCTATCTGCAGCATGGGCCGGCGTCACGAGAAGGGCGAGGCAAGGAGCCCTTTGTCGAAGTCAGCTGGGAGGTGGCCCTGGACCTGGTGGCTCGCGAGCTGCGCTCGGTCAAGGCGCGCTGCGGCAATGAGGCGATTTACGGCGGCTCCTACGGCTGGGCCAGCGCCGGGCGCTTTCACCATGCGCAGAGCCAGCTGCACCGTTTTCTTAAGGGCTTTGGCGGGTATACCGCCAGCACCAATACCTATAGCAGCGCCGCGGGCGAGCGCATTCTGCCGCATATTCTTGGGCCGCTGAGCCCGCTGCACCGTCAGCATACCCATTTTTCCGAGCTGGCGCGGGAGTGTCAGCTGTTTGTCGCGATTGGCGGTCTGCCGCTGCGCAATGCCCAGGTCAACGGCGGCGGCGCCAATGACCATATGCTGCCGTACTGGCTGGATAAGATGCAGGCCAACGGCACGCGGTTTATTAATATCAGTCCGGTGCGCAATGACCTCAGCGCCGTGGCCGACGCCGAATGGCTGGCCATTCGGCCGGGCACCGATACCGCACTGCTGCTGGCGCTGAGCTATGTGCTGATCGTTGAGTCCCTCTACGACCAGGCGTTTGTCGCCAGCCATACCGTCGGGTTTGCCCCCTATCGCGCCTATCTGTTGGGCGAGCATGACGGCGTGGCGAAAACCCCGGCGTGGGCGGCGGCGATAACCGGCCTGGACGCGCAGCGCATCGCTGACCTGGCGCGCGAGATGGCCCGCCACCGGACGATGGTGAATATCTCCTGGTCTATCCAGCGCGCCCGTCAGGGGGAGCAGGCCTACTGGGCGACGGTGGCCCTGACCGCGCTGCTGGGACAGATCGGCACGCCCGGCGGCGGCCTCGGGTTTGGCTATGCCTGTACCAACCTGGCGGGCGCGGTGCGAAAAGCGTTTTCCGGCCCGCGCCTGCCCGCCGGGGAGAATGCGGTGGACAGCGTCATCCCGGTGGCGCGGCTGTCCGATATGCTGCTGCACCCGGGAGAAGCCTATGAGTTCGACGGTCAGCAGCTGCATTATCCCGACATCCGTCTGGTCTACTGGGCGGGAGGCAATGCGTTTCATCATCACCAGGATATTAACCGACTGTGCGAGGCCTGGCGCCGTCCGGAGACGGTGGTGGTGCATGAGCAGTACTGGACCGCGCAGGCCAAATTCTCCGACATCGTTCTGCCGGCTACCACCTCGCTGGAGCGAGAGGATATCGGCAGCGGCGGTCACGACGGGTTTATGATTGCCATGAGCGCGCAGATCCCGCCGGTGGGCGAGGCGCGTGATGATTACGCTATTTTCCTCGATCTTGCCGGGCGGTTGGGCTTCGGAGAACAGTTCAGCGAGGGGCGGGACGCCGGGCAGTGGCTGCGCCATCTCTATGAGGAGTCAAGACCGCGGGCGCAGGAGGAGGGCATTGCGCTGCCCTCGTTCGAAGTCTTCTGGCAGCAAGGGGTGCTGGAGTACAGCGCGCCGGCGCGGCCGCAGGTCTTTCTCGCCGATTTTCGCGCCGATCCGCAGCGCTATCCGCTTTCCACGCCCTCCGGCAAGATTGAACTCTTTTCCGCTACCGTCGCCGGGTTTGGCTATCGCGAATGCCCCGGCCATCCCTGGTGGGATGAGGAAGAGGCCGCCCGGCAGCGACAGGAGGCGGCGCGCTGGCCGCTTCATCTGCTCTCCAGTCAGCCGCGCGCCCGTCTGCACAGTCAGTACGACCACGGCAGCGTTAGCCGGGCGACGAAAATTCAGGGACGCGAGCCGTTGTGGATGCATCCGCAGGATGCGCAGGCAAGAGACATCCGCGAAGGCAGCGTGGTGAAAGTGTATAACGACCGTGGGGCGATTCTGGCGGGCGTGCACCTGAGCGAGCAGATTTTGCCGGGGGTGGTACAGATGTCCACCGGCGCCTGGTATGACCCTCTGGATCCGAATGAAAAAGGATCCCTCGATAAGCACGGTAATCCCAACGTGTTAACCGAGGATCGCGGCAGTTCGCGCCTGGGACAGGGCTGTAGCGCCCAGAGCTGTTGGGTGGAGATCGCCCCGTGGCGAGAGGAACTGCCGCCGATCACCGCCTTTGACCCGCCGAAGTTTATTGCGGTTTAGGTGTCAGGGATCGCCGGCGGCGGGTCGGCTATCCCGGAGAAGGCGCGGTATGCGCCGCCTCCGGGAAAGCGCGCGTCAGGCGGTTTAAGACTGATGACAGGGCGACGTTACGCCAGCCGTGGGTAGGCGCTGGCGATATCGTCGCCGGTAAACTGGGCGATCCAGCCTTCCGGGTTATCAAAAATGCGAATGGCGGTGAAGTTCGGTTCTGAACCCATATCAAACCAGTGCGGAGTGTGGGCGGGAACCGAAATCAGATCGTTCTTTTCGCACAGCACCTGGAACACCTCGTCGCCAATGTGCAGGCAGAACAGGCCGGCGCCCTCGACAAAAAACCGGACCTCGTCTTCGCCATGAGTGTGTTCGTTCAGGAATTTTTCCCGCAGCGCCTCTTTCTGCGGGTTATCGGCGCGCAGGCTGATGACGTCCCAGCTCTGATAGCCCTTTTCGGCGACCAGTTTGTCAATCGCATGCTGATAGGCGGCAATCACTGTTTCAGAGCTGGGGGCCGCGCCGAGATCGCGGTCAGCCTGCCAGCGCTCAAAACGGACGCCTTTGGCGTTTAGCTGCTCCTGAATCGCTTTGGCGTCGGTGCTGTGCCAGACCGGCGTTTGCGGATCTTTCACGGAAAAAAGGGTTAATGCGCTCATGCTGGGATCTGCTCCGGATGAATGTCGTCAAAACGCTGAACCTGAGGGTGGTGGCTTGCCGGGTCGCGGTCGCCGCGTACCAGCTGGACAGTGCGCAACCCCGCGGCTTCGGCGGCGTCGAGTTCCTGATGGATATCCGACAGGAACAGGATGGCCCCGGGGGCGTGGCCCAGGTGTTCAGCAATATTGCGGTAGGACTGCGCTTCGCGTTTGGCGCCTACCAGGGTATCGAAATAGCCCGTAAACAGATGAGTAATATCACCTTCATCGCTGTAGCCAAATAACAATTTCTGCGCTGCCACGGAGCCAGAAGAATATACATACAGATCAATGCCCTGTGCTTTCCATTTCTCCAGCGCCGGCAGCACGTCCGGGTAGAGATGGCCGGTAAAGTCGCCGTTGAGGTAGCCATCGCGCCAGATGATCCCCTGCAGCGCCTTCAGCGCAGTGGATTTCCGATCTTCGTCCATAAAAGCGAAGAGGGTAGCAATCAGGTCGGCGGTGCTGGCGGCGGGGGCGTCTGTCTCGCGGCGCAAGTTGTCGAGGATCGTTCTCACCGGTTCAGCGTGCTGTTGAGCGGTCACAAAGCCGGCCAGTCGTTCGCGGGCGTAGGGGAACAGCACGTTATGCACGAAGCGGATATCGCTGGTGGTGCCTTCTATGTCGGTCACGATGGCGCGGATCATGGTTTCTCCAGAGTGGGCGTAGCGTGGAATAACATTAGCATTTAGACGTCTAAGCGTCTTGATTGCCAAATATTAACATCGTGTTATAGTGGCTTCAACAACAGCATTACAATCGGTACAAAAAGAATGAGTAATAACCCATTGATTCCAGAGAGTAAACTCCCGTCACTTGGCACCACCATTTTTACCCAGATGAGCGCTCTCGCCCAGCAGCATCAGGCCATAAACCTGTCGCAGGGCTTTCCCGATTTCGACGGCCCGCGCTATCTTCAGGAGCGTCTGGCGTACCACGTGGCGCAGGGGGCGAATCAGTATGCCCCGATGACCGGCGTGCCGGCGCTGC
Source organism: Klebsiella sp. M041 (assembly GCF_059759695.1). NCBI lineage: Bacteria > Pseudomonadati > Pseudomonadota > Gammaproteobacteria > Enterobacterales > Enterobacteriaceae > Klebsiella > Klebsiella sp. M041. The sequence goes on along the minus strand of NZ_JCAXWU010000008.1, from coordinate 246,021 downwards.
GCGAGGCGATCGCTGACAAGACGGCGGAGCGGTATGGATATCGACCCGACGTCAACAGCGATATCACGGTCACCGCCGGGGCGACAGAGGCCCTGTTCGCGGCGATTACCGCTCTGGTGCGTCGCGGCGACGAGGTGGTCTGTTTCGATCCCAGCTACGACAGCTATGCCCCCGCGGTGGCGCTGGCCGGCGGCGAATTACGCCGTATTGCCCTTCAGCCGCCGCATTTTCGCGTCGACTGGCAGCAGTTTGCCGCGACGCTGAGCGACAAAACCCGGCTGGTGATCCTCAATACCCCGCACAACCCCTCGGCCACGGTCTGGCAACGCGAGGATTTTGCCGCCCTGTGGCAGGCGATTGCCGAACGCGAGATCTATGTTCTCAGCGACGAGGTCTATGAGCATATCAACTTTGCCGAAGACGGCCACGCCAGCGTGCTGGCGCATCCGCTATTGCGCGAGCGGGCGGTGGCGGTCTCTTCGTTTGGCAAAACGTTTCATATGACCGGCTGGAAGGTTGGCTACTGCGTGGCCCCGGCGGCCATCAGCGCGGAGCTGCGCAAGGTGCACCAGTATCTGACCTTCTCGGTAAATACCCCGGCGCAGCTGGCGATCGCCGACATGCTGCGCGAGGAGTCGGATCACTACCAAGAACTACCGGCCTTTTATCGTGAACGCCGCGATCTGTTTATTGAGGCGCTGCGCCCCAGCCGGCTGGAGCTCCTGCCCTGTGAGGGGACCTATTTCCTGCTGGCGGACTACAGCGCCATCTCCGACCTTGACGACGTCAGCTTCTGCCGCTGGCTGACGACCGAGGTTGGGGTGGCGGCGATCCCGCTCTCCGTCTTCTGCGCCGACCCGTTCCCGCACAAGCTGATCCGCTTGTGCTTCGCTAAACAACCGGAGACCCTGCTGGCCGCGGCGGCGCGTTTGTGCGAGCTGTAGTTACTTTATGGTCCACGCCTGAGAGAACTGGCGGTCGGCGAACATCTCTGCCAGGCCGCTAATTTGCTTCAGGCGCAGCACCTCATCGGCATCCATTCCCAGCTCTTTGCCGATCTTCTGCGGCGTCCAGCCGAGCCGGGTTAGCTCGCGGACAATATCTGACATGGCGTGGATTTGGTGGCGTCCGCGCGCCCGGTTGTGGCGTATTGTCGCTGCCATCAGCCCGTCGCGTGAGGCCTCTTCATTCGTCAGACAGGTGACCGGTAGATAGCCTTTCAGCTGTTTTTTCAGCGACGCTTTGCTGCAGGCCAGCTCATGGCGGTGAAAACCGTCGACAATCGCGTACCCCTGCGGTCCCTGCCTGATGACCACCACCGGCTGGGTAAAGCCATCGGCCTCCAGCGAGGTCTGCAGCAGGCGCTTCTCCGGCGGCGCCACGTTATTCGGGTTATAGTCGTTGGGGATAACCTGCTCCTGTTTGACCCACAGCACACAGTCAACGGGCTGCGAGCGGAAGGGGCTGTGTTGGTGGAGCACCTGGCGAAACGCGTTGATAGCCTCGATACGCGCTTCGTCATCCAGCGTTTGCAGGAAATTGTCCAGCGCCTGCGTTAGTTGTTGTTGCATAATATCCCCCATTGTTGGCGATGTTTTTCCATACGTTTTCGGTAGCGCTGATAGTGGCTGCTTTTGGTTGGGCTGAAGGAGAGCTGGCGGCACCAGTAGTCATTGTTGAGTAGCACTTTGCAGATCCGTCGCCAGGAGGGGATATCTTTGGTGCCAACGTCCGCGGGCTGAGTATCGGGGATCTCTTCCATGCCTTTTTTCTGGTACCAGCGCAGGTAGACGGCGATCTTATTGCGGTAATGCTCGGCGGTGGTTTCCGGCATGCTGTCGAGCAGAAACAGCGCATAGCTTTTCCATGTCAAATGGTCCGGTTTGTCGATTTTTCGGTGACCGTAGAATTGATTATCATGCCCGGCATAGACGCCGCCGCTGTGCGCGCCGCTCACCCGCTGGCACATCGCGGCCCAGCGCTCCGGCTCCAGCACATGGTACAGCCATAGCCCCTGGCGCTGCTCCGGACCGAAGGGTTCGCAGATGCGCATATAGCGCAGCGGCACACCGGCCTGATACATCAGATCGTACAGCGGGTTATAGGGCTGGCCGCTTTTAGCAAACCAGGTCCAGATATCGGCGGTTTTCCAGTCATAGAGCGGGTAGATGTACCAGGCGTGGCCGCCCGGCGCCGAGGTGGTCCACGGTTTATCGTCGGCGAAGCGCTGTTTTCGCTGAGAAGAGATGGTCATAAAGCGATTCAGCGACTCATCTGCCCGAATACCCACCAGCACGGCGGCGGGACGGCGCTGTGAAAACCACTCGGCAAAGTGGCTGACGAAGGCTTCAAAGCTCATCCCCGGCTGATAAAACGAAAAATAGCCCGGGTGGGTAATGGCCCAGGAGGGGGGCTGGCGGACCCAGGCGGTGCCGGGCTGCCAGCATTGCCATTGCGGCTTATACTGCGTCAGGGCATTTTGGGTAGTGAGCGGCAGGGCGACCCAGTAAAAGGTATCGATAACATCCTGATAGAGGGCGCGCAGTTTTTCACAGTGAGCGATGGTGCAGGAGAACTGCGCTTCCCAGTCAATAAACAGTACGCTGATTTTCTTACCCTGTAACCGCGCTGCCTGCGCGGTTAAATGGAGCATAACGGTAGAGTCTTTTCCGCCAGAGAAAGAGACGCAAATGCGTGAAAAATTATCCAGAACCCAATCGATCCGCTGCTCCGTCGCCTGCAGCACCGATTCCGGTAAGGGATATTTGATAAACGACATGACCATTAATCCTTTAATACTAGAGATTCCCGTTCGCTCAGTATAAACGATGATGCGTGGGAAATTAATGGTCGACTTTCCCTTCCCTTGGGGAGGGGCAATAAGTCGGATCGTTATTTGCTGTTATTGAGTAGGGGGCGTGATATCTCTCTGTCATTCATTAAAATGGTGATTAATTCAGATAAAAAATGATTTTGTGTAGATGATTGGTGGTAGTTAATATATATCGTAATGTCTGGGAAAAGTTCATTTATATCGAGGACGTGAAGTTGCATGGCTGGCGAAATAAAATCATATAAATAGGACGGCAAGAAGCCAATCAGATCGGTTTTATTGATCATGTTAAGAATGGTCATAAAAGAGTCGCTGCGAAAGGCAATATTACGCGGATTTAGCCAGGGCGTGCTGCTTTGCTGAACGCGCTGAATAACGGGATCGTTGGTAATATAGTGGGTGAAAAACTCCTGCGCCAGCGCGTCAACTGACGTGAGCGCCTCGCGCCGCGGATGGTTCGTCCGACACACCGCGAGGGTCTGCACCGTCTGATAGGGCTGACAGATCGTGGCGCGGTTGGTTATCGGCATTCGGGTGAACACCAGGTCAGCCTGGCGATATGCCAGCAGCTCCTCAGCCGATTCGGTGGTGGTCAGGTTATGGTGCTCAATTTGCAAGTTGGCCTGATGACAAAGCTGGTTAATCATAAAGTGGCTGTTTACTGAACAGAACAGCGGGGGGCCATATATTACAATACGTTTACGCAGATCGGAGCGGTTATTGAGATTGATCGTTTTTTCCAGCTGCTCCAGATTTTGCTGCAGGTGGTAATGAAGATTCACGCAGGCGGTGGTGGGCGTCATTCCCTTCCCGACGCGCACAAATAGCGGATCGTCTAACTGCTGTCGCAGACGCTGCAATGACTGACTTACCGCTGATGGGGTGATAAATAACATTGCCGCCGCTTTGCTGATGCTTAAGTGCTGATAGATACATTCAAAAATTACCAATAAATTTAGATCGAACTTTTTCAGATCGTAAAGATTTGCCATTAATACAGTCCTGTTAATTGCCAGTGTAAGTTAAAATATTTCTAACGATAATATCTTGAGTCTTAGTATTTGTGGTGTGAATTTAATTGTGGGCAAATAAAGTTAAGTTTTGCTTAATATATCTTACTATCGGTAGTGGCACCAGAGATCGGTTTCGCCAGGCGCCACACCGGGACGGAATTACTCTTTTTCACCCATCATAATAGACAGCTTCTCTTTATCCGGCAGGCCGACCACCTGCTGCAGCATATTATCCTTATTCATATAATAAATAGCTGGCGTGACGTTGGCCCCCAGATCGTCCATCAGCTGCTGGTTGACGTTGAGCATTTTCATCTTCTCCGGCGGGATAGCCTTCGGTATCGTCAGGGCCATTTTGCCGTTCGATTGTTCGTAATCGTGCCAGGTTTTCGCCGGATCTTTACTGGCGAGGATCGCCGCGGCGGTGGCCGGGCTCTCCGGCTTGATCACGCCCACCAGCAGGGTGCGGATCTGCACTTTACCGGCCTCCACCCAGGGACGGGACTGCTGCCAGAACTGTTTGCAGTAAGGGCAGAAGGGATCGGCAAAGACATACAGCACGATGGGGGCGTCTTTGTTACCATCCTGCAGCCAGTGGGCGCTGGCCATCTTCTTCCACATCTCCTGTCCCGCCGGCGTGTAGAGCGCTTTTTGAAATAACTGCTCGCTGAGGTTGTTGCCGTTTTCGTCGTACATATAACCGGAAATGGCATGTTTGCCGTCAGGCGTGAGGTAGATGGCGACGCCCATATCCTGGTATTTCCCCAGCCAGCCCTTCATTCCCCCCGGCGCGTCAAAGGGTTTGATGATGGTAATGCCCTGTTTTTCAATTGCTTTTACCGGGGCGGGCAGTTCTTCCGCATAGCTACAAAAAGGCAAAAGGCTGAGCAACAGCAGACGTTTTAACATGAGTATTCCTTGTAAAATCAGCAGGAAAGGAAGAAACATTGCCAAACCTATTACAGTTATAGGCAGGATCAGCAGAACGACGGATTGCCCTTTCCTGGCGTGGGTGATGTAATCCTGGATGCTGTTACATTAAGGTAATGTAGAGCGCAACACATAGCCAGTCTGACTGGCGCTGAACCTACCTTCGGGTATTTCAGGTAACGGGGCCGCCTGAAAGGGTGGCCTTTTTACTTTTGTCGCGGCAAATGATGCGAAAAACAGCGAACTGCGCTGAACGCGTCGACAGGTTCACATAGTTGTCTTGTTCCGGTTGTTAGATAACGCTTATTGATTCGATAATGTAAACGCATTGGTCGGGTCAGGAAAAATTCGTTAACTTAGACCTCAACGAAAACACGGAGGAAGTATAGATGTCCTTAATTAACACCAAAATCAAACCGTTCAAAAACCAGGCATTCAAAAATGGTGAATTCATCGAAGTCACCGAGAAAGACACCGAAGGCCGCTGGAGCGTCTTCTTCTTCTATCCGGCTGACTTCACCTTCGTCTGCCCGACCGAACTGGGCGACGTGGCTGACCATTACGAAGAACTGCAGAAGCTGGGCGTAGACGTTTACTCTGTTTCTACCGATACCCACTTCACCCACAAAGCGTGGCACAGCAGCTCTGAAACCATCGCGAAAATCAAATACGCGATGATTGGCGACCCGACTGGCGCCCTGACCCGTAACTTCGACAACATGCGTGAAGATGAAGGTCTGGCTGACCGCGCCACCTTCGTGGTTGACCCGCAGGGTATCATCCAGGCGATCGAAGTTACCGCTGAAGGTATCGGCCGTGACGCGTCTGACCTGCTGCGTAAAATCAAAGCGGCGCAGTATGTTGCTTCCCACCCAGGCGAAGTGTGCCCGGCGAAATGGAAAGAAGGCGAAGCGACGCTGGCTCCATCTCTGGACCTGGTCGGCAAAATCTAATAATCACGGCGTCTTTCGCATCATAGCGGCGTTGGCTGCGCTTAATCACCCCGGTCACTTACTCGTGTAAGCTCCCGGGGGTTCATAAGCTTGCCGCCTTGCTCTAACGCGAAATACTGGTGAATTAAAATTTCCGTCGTCTTTCACGCAATAGCTGCGTTGGCGTCGCCTGCTCACCCCGGTCGCTTACTTTAGTAAGCTCTCGGGGATTCTCAGGCTAGCCGCCTTGCTCTGACGCGAAATACTTTGGAAATTACTTCAGTCATGGGCGCACCTGCGCCCATTTCATTCCAACACCATGATGCAAGCGCATTCAGGCTGCCTGGACGAGGCCGCTTGCATGATGATGTTTTAAGCGCAGGAGATAACAATGCTCGACACCAACATGAAAACCCAGCTCAAGGCCTATCTTGAGAAGCTGACCAAGCCTGTTGAGCTGATTGCCACGCTGGATGACAGCGCTAAATCGGCAGAAATCAGGGAACTGCTGGCTGAAATTGCTGAACTGTCAGACAAAGTCACCTTTAAAGAAGACAACACGCTGGCGGTACGCAAGCCATCGTTCCTGATTACTAACCCCGGTTACGACCAGGGCCCACGCTTTGCGGGCTCCCCGCTGGGCCACGAGTTTACCTCGCTGGTGCTGGCGCTGCTGTGGACCGGCGGTCATCCGTCGAAAGAGGCCCAGTCTCTGCTGGAGCAGATCCGCGATATCGATGGCGACTTCGAGTTTGAAACCTACTACTCGCTCTCTTGCCATAACTGCCCGGACGTGGTCCAGGCGCTGAACCTGATGGCGGTGCTCAACCCGCGTATCAAACATACGGCGATTGACGGCGGGACGTTCCAGAATGAGATCACCGAGCGCAACGTGATGGGCGTGCCGGCGGTGTTCATGAACGGCCAGGAGTTTGGTCAGGGGCGGATGACGCTGACGGAAATCGTCGCCAAAGTGGACACCGGTGCGGAAAAACGCGCAGCGGAAGAGCTGAATCAGCGTGACGCTTACGATGTGCTGATCGTCGGTTCCGGCCCGTCCGGGGCGGCGGCCGCGGTTTACTCTGCGCGTAAAGGGATTCGTACCGGCCTGATGGGCGAGCGCTTCGGCGGCCAGGTGCTGGATACCGTGGATATCGAAAACTACATTTCGGTGCCGAAAACCGAAGGCCAGAAGCTGGCCGGGGCCCTGAAAGCGCACGTTAGCGACTATAACGTCGATGTGATCGACTCCCAGAGCGCGACCAAACTGACGCCAGCGGCGACAGAGGGCGGCCTGCATCAGATCGAAACCGCCTCCGGCGCGGTGCTGAAGGCGCGCAGCGTCATCATTGCCACCGGGGCGAAATGGCGCAACATGAACGTGCCGGGCGAAGATCAGTATCGCACCAAGGGCGTAACCTACTGCCCGCACTGCGACGGCCCGCTGTTTAAAGGTAAGCGCGTGGCGGTGATCGGCGGGGGGAACTCCGGCGTGGAAGCCGCCATCGACCTGGCGGGCGTCGTGGAACACGTGACCCTGCTGGAATTCGCACCGGAGATGAAGGCCGACCAGGTGCTGCAGGATAAAGTCCGCAGTCTGAAGAATGTCGACATCATTCTCAATGCGCAGACCACGGAAGTGAAAGGCGACGGCAGCAAGGTCACCGGTCTGCAGTATCGTGACCGGGTGAGCGGCGATGAGCATCACGTCGCGCTGGCGGGCATCTTCGTGCAGATCGGCCTGCTGCCTAATACCACCTGGCTGGAAGGCGCGGTTGAGCGTAACCGCATGGGCGAGATCATCATCGATGCGAAGTGCGAAACCAACGTTAAAGGCGTATTCGCCGCCGGTGACTGCACCACCGTGCCGTACAAGCAGATTATCATCGCGGCAGGGGAGGGGGCGAAAGCGTCGCTGAGCGCCTTCGACTACCTGATCCGCACGAAAACCGCATAACAAGTCAGACAATAGACCTGCATAACAAAGAGGCTACCCGGGGGTAGCCTCTTTTTTTATGCGCTTTTCCTCAGCCTTACCTGACGACCATCACCGGGATATGGGCGTGACGGATGACGCTCGAGGCGTTGGAGCCCAACAGGTGGGTACTGATGGAGGGATTGCGTGAGCCAATCACCACCACGTCGGCGTTTATTTCGCTGGCCAGTTCGTTGACCATGTCGCGCACGCTGCCGAAACGCACATGCAGCTTGATCCGCGATGGGTCAATGCTGAAATGGCTGACCATGGTCTGCAGGCGGGTTTCCGCCTCGTGCTGCAGATGTTCCTCAAAACGCCGCAGGTCGGCGGTAAAACGGCTCATCGTGAAGCTCGCTGAACCGGGTAAGACGTGGAGCAGATGGATCACCCCGTCCTGCTGGGCCAGAAACTCCGCATGCCGGACGGCTTTATCGCTCAGCGCCATCTCAAAGACATCAACCGGCATAATGATAGTCTTATACATATGCAATCCTCCTTGTTCGTTTGCGTCTATATCAACATATTATATGCGGATATTGTGTCATTCAGGTCGCAAAACTGTCAGTCAGGCAGGCGCAAAGCGTAAAAAAAGGTTAGCGGGGGGAAAGACAGCAGAAAGAGGATGTGTGGACATCCTCTGAATAAAGCGCGATACGCCTCAGGCAGCGGGGATTAACGGTGGAATTCGCCAGCGGCTTCCGGCTGGTACAGCAGCGCCAGCACTTCCAGGTGCGTCGATGCCCCGCCCGGCAGCTCCCAGTGAATGGTGCTGCCGACCTTGAGGCCGAGCAGCGCGGCGCCCACCGGCGCGAGGACGGAGAGCTGGCTGGCGCTGTCGGTCACCTGCGTCGGAAACACCAGCGTCCGCACGCGCTCTTCGCCGCTGGTCAAATCGCGGAATTTAACCGTACTGTTCATGGTGACGACATCGTGCGGCATCGCTTCCGGCGCCAGCATTTGCGCGCGGTCGAGCTCGTCGTTCAGGGCATCGGCAACCGGCGAGCTGGCGAAAGCCGGCTGCTCCAGCAGCCTGTCGATACGTTCGGCATCCAGTTCGTTAATGATGATTGCGGGTCTGGTCATTGCATACTCCATGTTATCCAGGAACCTGTCCGTAAAAGAAAACCCTCGCCGAAAAAGGCAAGGGTTAAGGTTCTCCCATCATACTGAGAGTTGCCGGCAGTTTGAAGTGATGAAACGCACAATCAGCGCGCAACGCCTCCGGCGAAGGACGTTTTCTGAACAGTATGCCGCGTTGCGCTAGTGGCCAACCTTATCGAGGATAAACTGCGCGCCGCAGTTACCCGGGTGAGGCTGGGGCAGAAAGGCGGAGGTGGCCAGTGGGGCGTTGATGGACGCGGCGTTGAGCGAGATTTGCATCTCGGTCAAATAGGCAGGATTACCGTTACAGGTTAATTTAAACGCCTTCACGCTCTGCGGACCCCAGGCGCGGGCCACGGCGGCGTCGAAGTCGGCCCGACTGACGGTTTGGCCATAGTGTTTGGCAAGGAAATCACCAACCGGGCTGCGCTTAATTTCCCCGTTCAGGCGCACCATGGCGCCAAAATAGCTGTCGGGATCGAAGCCGAAGCAGACGCCATGTTTGGCATATTCGTAACGTTCGAGGCAGGAGGTGCCGCCCGCGCCCGGCATCACGCTATTCAGTTTGTTGGCCATCTCCAGCGACAACCCCGTCTCCGCCGCCTGACATTTGCGGTTCGCTTTCACCTCCGGCATGTCGGGCAGCGGGCGCGTGGCGCAGCCGTAGCGCATCCAGCGTCGTTCATCCACTCCGCGCGCGGCAATGGACTTTGGCAGCCCGGGCCACAGACCGTGCACGGTCAGAAAATCGGCTTTATTCGCGGTTTCCTGCTGCAGGCGGCACTCTTCCGGTTCGTTGCGGTTACGGTCATACATGCTCTGACAGAATCCGGTTTGCCAGGAGAGGGCCAGGACATAGCGGTCAAAATCAGCGTATCGCGTCGCGGTGAGCGGTTCAGCGCCGGCCTGAGTGGCGGTAAGCACAAGGGCAAGCGCGGCGAATTCCTTCCTGAACATGTTTATTCCTGATTGTGGATGGCAAAAGATAACGGGGAGTTATTAAAGCATAAAAAAGGCGCCTGCTGGCGCCTTTTCACGTGGTTAGACCATTAGCGGACCGCGCTGCCCGGGACGAGGATCTCGGTCGCGACAATCACCACCAGCAGGCCAACCATCACCGGCACCGAGGTGCGTTTGACCACTTCGAACGGGGAGATCTTCGCCATCCCGGCGACGGCCACCACCACGCCGGAGACCGGCGAGATCGTGCGGCCAAGGTTAGAGGCCTGCAGCATCGGGATCGACAGATAGGCGGGATTGATGCCGGATGAGTGCGCCAGCTTGGGGATCATCTCGACAAAGGCGTAGAACGGGGCATTGCCGGAGCCGGTGGTCATCGCCGCCAGCATGGTCAGGATCACCAGCACCAGCATCAGAATAATACTGGCCGAGCCGAAGGAAGTGGCGATGGAGATCAGACCGTTGATGAAGCCGATGGTGCTTAATCCCTGAGCAAAAACGCCGGCGGCGACCAGCAGCATCACCACCCCGGCGAAGGCGTCAGCCATCCCGCGGTAGGCGACTTCCAGTCCGCTGAAGACGTTTTTGGTGTTGAACCCGCGCAGGAATTCGAGGATCGCCGCCAGCAGCATGCAGCCGACGAGGATGGTAATAATGTGCAGTTCCGGCCCCCATTTGCCATCAAAGATCAGTACGCCAATAATCGGGGTAAACGGCAGGATGGCGTACAGCGCCGGGGCATTGGTGGTGATCTCGTTGACGTCGAGCATTTCGTGGGAAATGTTCTCTTTTTTATCCAGGTAGCGCTGCCAGAAGAAGTGGGCGATCGCCATGCAGATGATAGCGGCGATGGAGATCGGCAGCGTGGTCTTGAAGGCAAAGTCGATCAGCGGCATTTCGGCCGCTTTTGCCGCCAGCACGACGTCACCCGAGGTAGGCGAAAGGATAATCGCCGCCGGGGAGGCGCAGATGGCCGCCGCCGCACCGCGGCTGATACCAACGTTTACCATCACCGGGAACAGCGTCGCCATCAGCAGGACGCCGAGGCCGGTCGCGGAGGAGACGGCCAGCGACATCAGGCAGGCGACAAAGTAGGCGGCAATCATCAGCAGATAGGGCGAATTGATATAGCGCAATGGCTTTGAGGCTAATTTCACCACCATATCATTGGCGCCAATATGCGTCATATAGGTGGCGAAACCGCACAGCATCATGATCATCATACCCAAATCGCCGCCACGGCTCATGAGTAGAATCTTAATGTATTCAATAATGTCAGTGGCGGAGTAACCGGTGCCCTCGGTATTGCCTGGTAAGACTTTATGACCCAGCAGGGCGCTGACGATCAGCAATATTAAGCCGCCGACGAACAGCACGCCGGTGGCTGAATAGCCCTTAATGATATAGCGGGCGACGCCCACAATGACCGCAATCCCGATCAGGATCTCAACAAACGTCAGCATTCATTTCCCCTAAGCCCAAAGAATATGTAGTTAAAAAGCGCCACACCAAATTTTAATGTGCGAATGTGCCGAAAAAACGGACGAAACTCGCTGATGCAAATCAATAAAGCGATAAGAACTACGCCCCTCCCGTCCCGCCTGGATATAATCACCAGATGGATAGTTAAGCGGTTCTGATGGTCAGCGGGCGAAAATCAGGAGTTTGCCTTATTTCGTTCAACCTGTATTGAGACTATCTTTGCTATTTTAGGTGGCTTTTAAATGAAAGTGGTAATAGAAAAGTGTTGATGTTACGTCGTTTTTCATTGTTTTCTCTTGGTTTTTTAGGATGGTTATTGGTATCCGGAAACGCCAGCGCGTCGTTTTCATCGACCCTTAGCGAAGGTTACCATACCTTAAGTAATAACGTTGCGCAGACCTGGAATGAGCCGGAGCACTATGATCTGTACGTTCCAGCCATCACCTGGCACGCGCGCTTTGCTTATGATAAGGAAAAGACGGACAAGTATAATGAACGCCCGTGGGGGGCAGGCTTCGGCGTTTCGCGCTGGGATGAGAAAGGGAACTGGCACGGCCTGTACCTGATGGCGTTTAAAGACTCTTTCAATAAGTGGGAACCCATCGGCGGCTACGGTTGGGAGAAAACCTGGCGGCCGCTGACGGACCAGAACTTCCGCCTCGGTCTCGGCTATACCCTCGGGGTGACGGCGCGCGATAACTGGAACTACATCCCGATTCCGGTGATCTTGCCCTTAGCGTCAATAGGTTACGGTCCGGCAACGTTCCAGATGACCTATATTCCCGGTACCTACAATAACGGTAACGTTTACTTCGCCTGGGCTCGCATACAGTTTTAATTCGCTAAGTCTTAGCAATAAATGAGATAAGCGATGCGTCTTGTGGAAAAACAAGGACTAAAGCGTTACCCACTAAAAAAGATAGCGACTTTTATCACTTTTTAGCAAAGTTGCACTGGACAAAAGGTACCACAATTGGTGTACTGATACCCGACACAGCATTAGTGTCGATTTTTCATATAAAGGTAATTTTGATGTCTAAGATTAAAGGTAACGTTAAGTGGTTTAATGAGTCCAAAGGATTCGGTTTCATTACTCCGGAAGATGGCAGCAAAGATGTATGCGTACACTTCTCTGCAATCCAGTCCAACGGTTTCAAAACTCTGGCTGAAGGTCAGCGCGTAGAGTTCGAAATCACTAACGGTGCCAAAGGCCCTTCTGCTGCAAACGTAATCGCTCTGTAAGCAACGCGTCAGTAGAATATAAAAACCCGCTAATCAGCGGGTTTTTTTTGCCTGTTGATTACGCCTTTAGCGGCTGGCGGCCTGCGAGAAGAGCCAGAAGGCGACAGCCGTCATGGTAAATGAGCCCAGCAAGTTCACCGCGACGTTGAGGAGCGCCCAGCTCACTCGCCCCTGCTGCAGAAGAAACACCACTTCCGCAGAGAAGGTGGAGAAGGTGGTCAACCCGCCGCAGAAACCTGTGGTGATCAGCAGTTTCCACATCGGGTCAATGCCGGTCAGTCTATTAAACCACGCCAGCCCGGCGCCGATCACAAAGGCGCCTAACAGGTTGGCAGTCAGTGTCCCAATCGGGATAGCATGGTGCACAGGATTGAGCTTCATGCCGAGCCACCAGCGCAAAACGCTGCCGGTGCCGCCGCCAATAAAAACGGCGCAAAGAAGTTGAAACACGGTCGTTTCCTGCTATTTGATGTAAGAGAGTGTCAAGTGTAGCGCGCAACGGGCGCAATTGGCTATTCATAACCTGACGGGAGAAAAACATGCGGGTAGCGGCAGGGCAGTTTATCGTCACGCCAGTATGGCGGACGAATGCGCAAACTTGTGTGGCGATGATGCAGCAGGCGGCGCGTGAAGGGGCGGCGCTGCTGGTGCTGCCGGAGGCGTTGCTGGCACGTGATGACAACGACCCGGATCTGTCGGTGAAATCGGCCCAAACGCTGGATGGAGAGTTTTTACAGCTGCTGCTGGCCGAGAGCGCGCGTAACGGCCTGACGACGATCCTGACGCTGCATGTGCCGTCGGGGGAGGGGAGAGCAACCAACACGCTGGTGGTATTGCGTAAAGGGAAGGTTATTGCCCATTATCACAAACTTCATTTATACGACGCCTTCGCAATGCAGGAGTCCCGGCGGGTGGATCCCGGCCGGCAAATCCCGCCGGTGATTGAAGTGGCGGGTTTCCGCGTTGGCCTGATGACCTGTTACGATCTGCGTTTTCCGGAGCTGGCGCTGTCGCTGGCGCTGAACGGGGCGCAGCTGCTGGTGCTGCCCACCGCATGGGTGAAAGGGCCGCAAAAAGAGCATCACTGGGCGACGCTGCTGGCGGCGCGCGCGCTGGACACGACCTGCTACGTCGTGGCGGCAGGCGAATGCGGGACGCGTAACATTGGGCAGAGCCGCATCGTCGATCCGCTGGGGACCACCGTGGCGGGCGCGGGGAGCGAGCCGCAGCTGATCTATGCCGATATTTCCGCAGACTACCTTGCGCGGGTTCGCGAGCGTTTGCCGGTGCTGCAGAATCGACGGTTTGCGTCACCGCAATTATTGTGACGTTTTTTTAAACAAGGCTTGATTCACCTTGTTACAGATTGCTATTGTGTCCGCGCGCCAAATACCCGTATTGTTTATCCCAATAATTCGCTGTGCACGTCAGGACGGACACCCCAGCGCTCACTCCCGGAGGGGAGGCCTCGGGCTGAATCACGCAGCCCACGCACAGGTGGATTACAATATGACGGATAAATGCGTGTATGATGGCGTATTCGCAGCTTGTATAGAGAAGAAGGTTAGCTATGGGTGAGATTAGTATTACCAAACTGCTGGTAGTCGCAGCACTGATTATCTTAGTGTTTGGTACCAAGAAATTACGTACGCTGGGCGGCGACCTGGGGTCGGCTATCAAGGGCTTTAAAAAAGCCATGAACGAAGATGACGATAGCGCGAAAAAAACCACCGCTGAAGACGAAGCACCGGCGCAGAAGCTCTCTCATAAAGAGTAATTCTCCGGCTGCGTCCCCTGGCGGGATGCGGGTGGTACGGCGAAGAGGCCGCGACGTTTGACGTTGCGGCCTTTGTCGTTTTTGTCGACGCCGTGCAGGAAAGATGCAACTAACTGTTACGGGAAGGCGAAGCGAATGAAGCGGAGAGCGCCGCTGCGCCAGGACGTGACGCAGCGGGAGAAGCGGCAGGTTATTTAACTTCCATCCCTTTAGCCTGCAGGTCGGCGTGATAGGAAGAGCGAACGAAGGGGCCGCAGGCGGCGTGGGTGAAGCCCATCGCCATAGCTTCCGCTTTCATCTCTTCAAACTCTTCCGGGCTAACGTAACGCTGCACTGGCAGGTGGTGACGGCTCGGCTGCAGATACTGGCCTAATGTCAGCATGGTGACGCCATGACGGCGCAGGTCGCGCATGACTTCGATGATCTCGTCGTTGGTTTCGCCCAGGCCCACCATCAGGCCGGATTTTGTCGGGATCTCCGGGTGCGCTTCTTTAAAACGCTCCAGCAGCTTCAGCGACCAGTTGTAATCCGCGCCCGGACGCACCTGACGATAGAGGCGCGGTACGTTTTCGAGGTTGTGGTTGAAGACGTCCGGCGGGGTCACCGTCAGAATATCCAGGGCGCGATCCATGCGGCCGCGGAAATCCGGGACCAGCGTTTCGATTTTAATCGTCGGGTTTTTCTCGCGAATGGCGCTGATGCAGTCGGCAAAATGCTGTGCGCCGCCATCGCGCAGGTCGTCACGGTCCACCGAAGTGACCACCACGTAGCGTAGCCCCATATCGGCGATAGTTTGCGCCAGCTTCTGTGGCTCGTTCGCATCTGGCGCGATCGGGCGGCCATGCGCCACGTCGCAGAATGGGCAACGGCGGGTACAGATCGCGCCGAGGATCATAAAGGTCGCGGTACCGTGGTTGAAGCACTCTGCAAGGTTCGGGCAGGAGGCCTCTTCGCACACGGAGTGCAGGCCGTTCTTACGCATCGCTGCTTTGATTCCCTGGATACGGGACGAGTCTGCCGGAAGTTTGATTTTCATCCATTCCGGTTTTCTGAGCAGAGCTTCACGCTCAGTTGCCACGTTCTTCACCGGGATAAGGGCCATTTTATCGGCGTCGCGGTACTTAACACCGCGTTCCATCACAATGGGTTTACTCATAGCGTGCGTGTTCCAGTTGCGAGTCACGAAGGAAAGCGAATTAATTCAATGAAATGTTGCAATTATCAACTATTTTTGAATCAAGAGCAGGCAGTATACCATTGAAAAGGGGCAGAAAGCAGCCTGCCTGCCCGGCAAATTGTAAAATAGTTGTTGTTTTATCCTTTTTCCCTTCCGTGCGCTACACCTTGAACGTCTGGATCACGGTCTCAATGATCTCTTTCAGCAATGGCTCTTTCCCGCTCTGCTTATTGAAGTGCAGCGCAACATCAATCTGCTCTTCCCTCAGGGAGGGGAAGTCCAGGGTCTGCAGCGGCCAGAGACGGGATACCATGGCGAACAGGCGCTCGGTGGTCAGCCCCAGCATGTCGCTCTCGGCGATCATTGCCGCCTGGGTTAGCAGGTTGAAGGTGCTGAAACCGCAGCGGCGTTCGCCCATCTCCTCCTGCAGCCGACGGTGCAGCGTAGGGTAGCGCTGGCCTTCCGGCAGCAGCAGCGCAAATTCATACTTCGCGAGGGTAGTTTCATCCTGCGGACCGTCCAGCGCGGGATGCCCAGCGCGGCAGTACATCTGCACCCGTTCCTGATACAGCACGTGATGGCTTATCGCCTGGCCGCTGTGCAGATGGGTATCAATCAACAAATCCACCTGGCGCTGGTCGAGCTGCCGCGCGGCGTCGGTGAGGGCGATGTTGTGCAGCAGGATCTGCGGAAAGACCGGCTTCAGCGCGCTGGCCAGGCCAGGCATCAGCAGCGCCCCCATGGCTGGCGTGGTGGCGATAGTGATCACCCGCTGCTGGTGCGGGCTGCCGGTGATATCCAGCGCGCTGAGGAAAGCTTCCATACCGCGACTGATATACTGGTGAAGATGGGTGGCATAGGCGGTGGGCGTTACGCCCTGGCCTTTACGGATAAACAGCGGATCGGGGAACAGCGCCCGCAGTTTGTTTATTGACTGGCTAATGGCCGACGGCGTGATATTGAGTATCTTCGCGGCATTGACGATACCTTTGTGTACATACACGGCTTCGAAGATGGTCAACAGATTGAGGTCAATATTACGCAGGATGCGAAACATCTGACGGTCGTAACGTTCGTCCTGTCGGTCAGGAGATTCTGACGGCGGCGTATTCTCTGGCACGCGATGAGTCCGGTTGGGAATGATAGGCCAAGTATAGCGGCCCACCGCGTTGCCGTGCGTGACAATTGATTGCAAAAATAATGTGTTACTCGTTCAGCACCCCGCCGTCAGCGGGGCGCTGGTCGGCCCTTAACCCTGAGGAAGGTATTCGTGCGGGGGATTGTTCAGCAGCGCCAGCAGATGGGCGACCAGCCGCGGAGCGACTCTCTCCGGAGTGGCTTCCGGCTGCCACTGGCGCATTTGCGTCATCTCCATACCGGCATAGCCGCAGGGGTTGATACGCAGAAACGGCGTCAGATCCATAGCGATATTGAGCGCCAGGCCGTGGAAAGAGCAGCCTTTACGGATGCGCAGCCCCAGAGAGCATATTTTACGATCGCCGACGTAGACGCCAGGGGCGTCGGCGCGTGGGTGCGACTCAATACCGTATTCGGCAAGGGTATTGACGACCGTTTGCTCCAGCAGCGTCACCAGTTCACGCACGCCCAGCTTGCGGCGCTTGAGGTTCAACAGGACGTACATTACCTGCTGTCCCGGGCCGTGATAGGTTACCTGCCCGCCGCGATCGCTCTGGATCACCGGAATATCACCGGGCACCAGCAGATGTTCCGCTTTGCCGGCCTGACCCTGGGTGAAGACCGGGTGATGTTCCACCAGCCAAATCTCATCGAGGGTATCTTCATCACGGGCGTCGGTAAATTCATGCATCGCCTGCGAGACGGGTTCGTAAGGTTGCAGGCCAAGCTGCCGGATTAGAATTTTATTGTGCTGCAAAACAATATCTCCGCCGGGAAGAGAGAATTCAGGTCGGGGAGTATATCACAGCCGTGCGGGAGGGAATGAGAAGACCCGGCACGGCGGCCGGGTCAGGGAAAAGGTTACAGCACCATCCGAACGATATCGATATTGCCTAACTCTTCGTACAGCGTTTCCACTTGTTCAATGTGGGTGGCGTTGATGGTGATGGAGACCGAGTGGTAGTTACCTTTGCTGCTCGGTTTTACTGACGGCGAGTAATCACCAGGCGCATGGCGCTGTACCACTTCCACCACCTGATCAACCAGCTCAGGCAACGCCTGCCCCATTACTTTGTAAGTAAATGGCGTAGGGAATTCAAGCAGTTCGTTAAGTTTGGTTTTCATGTCAGCTCCGGTGTTACGACAAAATAATAACTCCCACCAAGGGTGGGAGTTATCAGGTTACTTGGATGAATAGTATATGGGGATGGAAATCACACTTTCAAGTGTTCGATTTTTAACCAAACCAGTGGTGGAACATTAATTTAATGTAATCAATAATTTTACCGAAGAAATTACCTTCCGGAATTTCCTGCAGCACCACCAGCGGGCGCTGGTCAATGGTTTTACCATCCAGCTGGAAGTTAATGGTGCCGACGACCTGGTTTTTCTGCAGCGGGGCGTGCAGCTCAGTGTTATTCAGCACGTAGCTGGCTTTCAGATCTTTCATCCGGCCGCGCGGGATGGTCAGGTAGACGTCTTTATCCACCCCCAGCGAAGCGCGATCGCTGTCGCCGAACCAGGCCGGTTCGGATGCAAACTCTTTGCCGGCTTTAATTGGGTTGACGGTTTCGAAGAAGCGGAAGCCCCAGGTCAGCAGTTTTTTGCTTTCCGACTCACGCCCTTTGAACGTCCGGCCGCCCATTACCGCCGAGATCAGACGCATCTGCCCTTCGGTGGCGGAAGCGACAAGGTTGTAGCCCGCTTTGTCGGTGTGGCCGGTTTTGATGCCGTCGACGTTCAGGCTGTTATCCCACAGCAGGCCATTACGGTTCAGCTGGCGGATCCCGTTGAAAGTGAACTCTTTCTCACGATAGATGGAGTACTCGTTCGGCACGTCGCGGATCAGCGCCTGGCCAATCAGCGCCATGTCGCGCGCCGAGCTGAACTGGCCGTCAGCATCGAGGCCGTGAACAGTCTGGAAATGGGTGTTTTTCAGGCCGAGGGCGTTGACGTAGTTGTTCATCAGGCTGACGAAGGCGTCCTGGCTGCCGGCGACATAGTCGGCCATCGCCACGCAGGCATCGTTACCGGACTGCAGGTTGATACCGCGGATCAGCTGGGAAACCGGCACCTGCATCCCCGGCTTGAGGAACATCAGGGAAGAGCCTTTGAATACCGGGTTGCCGGTGGCCCAGGCGTCGTTGCCGACGGTGACCAGATCGGACTCTTTGAATTTGCCCGCTTTCATCGCCTGACCGATAACATAGCTGGTCATCATTTTGGTCAGACTGGCCGGGTCGCGGCGGGAGTCGGCGTTGTTTTCAGCCAGCACCTTGCCAGAGTTGTAATCGATAAGGATCCAGGATTCGGCGTCAATCTGCGGGGCGCCTGGGATCATCGTTTTGATATTCAGGTCATCGGCGCGGGCAGCGGAGGAGAGCGCTGCAACGGAGAGCGCCGTGATGAGTAAACGAGCGGTGAAAGAGGTCTTCATGGTCAGAACAACGGCATCCGTGATGGAGTTAAAAAAAGTGCCTTACTATAGCAAATGCTCTGCGGGCCAGCATCCGACATTGCGCATGAGTTTGTTAATGACTTTTACATGCGCAAGGTGAACGGGCTGCCCGCGGCCTTTAGTTGGCGCGAGTAATAAAGGACTGCAGCTGCGCTTCGCTTTGCAGGCGCTGCTGAACGGCGCTGGCCTGCGCCTTGTCGGCAAACGGCCCCAGCTGAATACGCCACACCGCGCCGTTTTGCATGACCCGGCCTGGCACAGAGAACTGCTGGCTCAGACGCTGCTGATACTGCTGCGCCCGCGCCTGGTCGCTCACTGCGCCCACCTGCACGACAAAGCTACCGCTGGCGCTGGAGGCGGTGGAAGACGAAGCGGCAACGGCGCCGGCGGCTGCGGCGGTGGCCGCTGCGGGCGCGACGCTACCCTGGATGGAGCCGGGCGCGGTTACCGGCGCTGCTGGCGTGGCGCCGGCGGCAGGTGCCGTCGCGGCGGCGGCCGCGGGTTCGCTGCTCTCCAGCACGCCGCTGTTCAGCGGCGTCGGGGCGCCGAGGAAACCGCCGCTGTTCACCGGTGCGCCAACGCTGTCTTCCGGCTTCAGCGTGCTGTTGCTGATCGGGCGAACGTCTGTGGGCGCGGGCTGGCTCATGCCAGCGGCGTCACCGCCGTCCAGATTCGGACGGGCGGGCAGGGCGTAAGTCTGTTTGGCGACGGTGGTACAAGCCATTCCCGGGCCGGAAAGCGAACCGTCAGGCGCGACGATGATCGGGTCGATACGCACTTTGGTGTTATTCGAGGTGTTCAGGCGGTCGGCGGACGCTCGGGAGAGCGAGATAACCCGATCGTTGCCGTAGGGCCCGCGATCGTTAATCCGCACGACGATCATGCGCCCGTTGGCGAGGTTGGTGATCCGCGCATAGCTCGGGATCGGCAGCGTCGGGTGCGCCGCGGTCAACTGCGTCGGGTCGAAGGTTTCACCGCTGGCGGTCAGGTTGCTATTGGGTTCTGCGTCATAGATCGCCGCGAAACCGGCCTGAGTAAAGTTTGCCGGATCCTGGACGATGTTGTAGCGCTTACCATCGCGCTCATAATCCTGATTCGCCGTCGCGTTCGGCGTTTCATACTGCGGATCGGCGCCGCTGATCTCAACCGTCGGGCCATTACAGACGGCCGGCTGTGGAGTACTGACCGTCTTTTGTTGCACGTCATCACTCGAACATGCCGCCAGCAGCCCCGCTGCTATGCAGATCCCCAGCCATTGCTTACGCATTGCGAACCCCTTTAAACGCTTTTCGACAACATTTTTCTGTGGGTATGGATCGACATCACGATACCAAACCCGGCCATCAATACGATCAGGGCGGAGCCCCCGTAGCTCACCAGCGGCAACGGTACGCCCACCACCGGTAAAATACCACTCACCATACCAATATTTACGAAGACATAAACGAATAAAATCAACATTAAACCACCGGCCATGACCCGGCCAAAGGTGGTTTGCGCCTGGGCGGCGATCCACAGTCCGCGCATGATCAGCAGAATATAGAGCGCCAGCAGGATCAGTACGCCAATCAGGCCCAGCTCTTCGGCGAGAACGGCGAAGATAAAGTCGGTATGGCGTTCCGGCAGAAACTCCAGCTGCGACTGGGTGCCGTGCAGCCAGCCTTTGCCGCGCAGACCGCCGGAGCCAATGGCAATTTTAGACTGAATAATGTGATATCCCGCGCCCAGCGGGTCGGTTTCCGGATCGAGCAGCATCATCACGCGCTGGCGCTGATAGTCGTGCATCAGGAAGAACCACAAAATCGGGATAAAGGCGGCGACCAGCACCACCGCGATGCCGATCAGGCGCCAGCTGAGGCCGGAGAGGAACAGCACAAACAGACCGGAGAGGGCGATCAGAATCGAAGTCCCGAGGTCAGGCTGCGCCGCCACCAGCAGCGTCGGCAGGAAGATCAGCACCAGGGCAATACCGGTATTCTTCAGCGAAGGCGGGCAGACGTCGCGGTTAATAAAGCGCGCCACCATCAGCGGCACGGCGATTTTTGCAATCTCCGACGGCTGAAAGCGGACGATACCGAGATCCAGCCAGCGCTGCGCCCCTTTGGAGATGGCGCCGAAGGCGTCGACGGCCACCAGCAGTATAATACAGAAAATATAGAGGTAGGGCGCCCAGCCCTCATAGACCCGCGGCGGGATCTGCGCCATGACGATCATGATCACCACGCCCATGGCGATCTGGCCGATTTTACGCTCCATCATGCCGACGTCCTGACCGCTGGCGCTCCAGATAACCAGCGCGCTGTAGGTCAGCAGCGCCAGCAGGATCAGCACCATAGTGGGATCGAGATGGATCTTATCCCACAGCGATTTTTTGTTCGGATTATCCGTCATTATTGATCCTCCCCTGCGGTTACCGCCGGGTTTTCGCTTGGCAGCGTGGTGTTGTTATCGCCCAGCATGATGTGATCGAGGATTTGGCGCATAATCGTACCGACCGCCGGGCCGGCACCGCCGTTTTCCAGGATCATCGCCACGGCAACCTGCGGGTTGTTATAAGGCGCAAACGCCGTCATCAGTTTATGGTCACGCAGACGCTCAGAGATTCGGTGCGCGTTATAGGTTTCGTTGGCCTTCAGGCCGAACACCTGGGCGGTACCGGACTTGGCCGCGATTTTATACGGCGCGCTGGCGAAATATTTGTGCGCGGTGCCGTTGCCGCGGTTGGCCACGCCGAACATGCCGTCTTTGGCGATTTCCCAGTAGCCGGAATGGATGTCGCCTACCGGCGGCTCATGAGGCTGGACCCACGGAACGGGCTTGCCGTCTTCCACGGTGCTTTGCAGCAGGTGCGGCACTTTCACCACCCCGTCGTTAATCAGGATCATCAGCGCTTTGTTCATCTGGATCGGCGTGGCGGTCCAGTAACCCTGGCCGATGCCCACCGGAATGGTGTCCCCCTGGTACCAGGGTTTTTTAAAGCGTTTGAGCTTCCATTCGCGGGTCGGCATGTTGCCCGAGCGCTCTTCGGCGAGGTCGATACCGGTATAGTGGCCGTAGCCGAACTTGCTCATCCACTCCGAGAGGCGATCGATGCCCATGTCATAGGCGACCTGATAGAAATAGGTATCCGCGGACTCCTCCAGCGCTTTGGTGACGTTCAGGTGGCCGTGGCCCCATTTTTTCCAGTCACGATAGCGTTTTTCCGAGCCGGGCAGCTGCCACCAGCCCGGGTCGAACAGGCTGGTATTGCGCGTGATCACCCCGGCGCTCAGCGCCGAGACGGCGACGTACGGTTTGACCGTCGATGCCGGCGGATAGACCCCTTGCGTCGCACGGTTGACCAGCGGCGTGTTGGGATCGTTGAGCAGGCCGGAGTAATCTTTGCTGGAGATGCCGTCGACGAACAGGTTCGGGTCGTAGCTCGGCGTCGAAACCAGCGCCAGAATGGCGCCGGTACGCGGGTCGGTGACCACCACCGCGGCGCGGCTGCCGGCCAGCAGCGTTTCGATATACTGCTGTAGCTTGAGGTCGAGGGTGAGGTAGATGTCGCGTCCGGCCTGCGGAGGCACCTCTTTGAGCTGACGAATAACGCGGCCGCGGTTGTTCACTTCAACCTCTTCGTAGCCGGTCTGACCGTGCAGGACGTCCTCGTAATAACGCTCAATACCCAGCTTACCGATGTCATGGGTCGAGGCGTAGTTGGCCAGTTTGCCCTCTTTATCGAGGCGGTCGACGTCTTTATCGTTAATTTTCGACACGTAGCCGATGACGTGCGTCAGCGCCGAGTTATAGGGGTAGTAACGGCGCTTGTAGCCTTTGACTTCCACGCCGGGAAAACGGTACTGGTTGACGGCAAAGCGGGCCACCTGCACTTCGCTGAGGTTGACCTTGACCGGAATCGAGGTAAAGCGATGGGAGCGGGCGCGCTCCTTTTTGAAACCGGCGATATCATCGTCGGTTAAATCGACGACGTCGCGTAGCGCATCCAGCGTCTGTTGCACGTTATCGACTTTCTCCGGCATCATCTCCAGCTGATAAATGGTGCGGTTAAGCGCCAGCGGGGTGCCGTTGCGATCGTAAATAATGCCGCGGCTCGGCGGGATCGGGACCAGCTTGATGCGGTTTTCGTTCGAGCGCGTCTGATAGTCGTCGAAGCGAACGATTTGCACATTGTACAGGTTGGCGATCAGAACGCCGGTAAGCAGCAAAATCCCCAAAAAAGCGACCAGCGCCCGGCGCACGAACAGCGAGGATTCAGCCGTATAGTCGCGGAAAGAATTCTGTAATTTCATTCGCTGCTCAGTCTACCCTGATCATCATTACTCACGGTGGTACGGATGGTTGGTGGTAATGCTCCACGCCCGATACAGGCTCTCGGCCACCAGTACGCGCACCAGCGGGTGAGGTAAGGTGAGGGTGGAGAGCGACCAACTCTGTTCCGCCGCTGCTTTACAGGCTGGAGAGAGGCCTTCCGGGCCGCCGACCAGCAAACTGACGTCGCGCCCGTCCTGTTTCCAGCGTTCCAGTTCGCGCGCCAGCTGCGGCGTATCCCATGGTTTACCCGGAATATCCAGGGTCACGATGCGGTTTTTACCGGCAGCGGCTAACATCATCTCGCCCTCTTTTTCGAGGATGCGCTTGATATCAGCGTTCTTGCCGCGCTTACCGGCAGGGATCTCCACCAGTTCGAACGGCATATCTTTGGGAAAACGGCGCAGATACTCGCTAAAGCCGGTCTGTACCCAGTCCGGCATTTTGGTGCCAACGGCCACCAGGTGCAGCTTCACGCATTAACTCCAGAGTTTTTCCAGCTCGTACAGACGACGGCTCTCTTCCTGCATGACGTGAACCATCACGTCGCCGAGGTCGACGACGATCCAGTCGGCGGCGGCTTCCCCTTCAACGCCCAGCGGCAGCAAGCCGGCGGCGCGGGATTCCTGGACCACGTGGTCGGCGATGGACATCACATGACGCGTGGAGGTGCCGGTGCAGATAATCATGCAATCGGTGATGCTGGATTTGCCATGTACATCAATGGCAACGATGTCCTGACCTTTCAGGTCATCAATTTTGTCGATAACAAAATCCTGGAGTGCTTTACCCTGCAAGTGTTCCCCCTGGGTGCGTGAAGATTGATAATCATAAAGAGCCTGACAGTATACCTGAACTAATGAAAAAGTCGGGTGAAATGTCTGTCGGCAGGCGTTCGCGGCGGAGTATCATCCCATCCCTCGCCGAGGATTGCATCGCCATTTTTGTAAAACAATTTCTGCAAACCTGCTTTGGCGGATGCTGCCTGGCAGCGGAGAATAGCAGCCTGCTCTGGCCTGTCAATGGTTCGGCAGGAATTCTTCTTGCGGCTGCCAGACGGCCTGGCTATTTAATACCCGCAGGGTGGTGAAATCGTCGCGAATGTCGAGGAGACTCCAGGCGCCATGGGCTATCGGAAAGTGCCACATCGCCGCGGCGGGCATCTGCAACAGCAGGGCGGTCAGCAGGCTCAGGACGCCCTGATGGCCGACGATCAGCAGGTGGTCAAGATGGCGGCAGTCGGTCAGCGTGGGGGTAAACTCGCTGACGCGGCGGGCAAAATGCTGAAAGCTTTCGCCGTTGGTCGGGGCCGCGTGCTGCCAGTCAGCGCACCATGCGGCATAGTTTTCCGCATCTTCTCGCTGGAGGTCGCGATGATGGCGCATCTCCCAGTCGCCGAAAAACATCTCATTGAGCGCGGCATGGCATTCGCGCGGGATAGCGCGATCGCCAAGCAGCAGATCGGCCGTTGTCCCGGTCCGCGCCAGCTCGCTGCAGAAGACTTTATCGAAAGGCACCGCGCGCAGTCGTTCACCGAGCGCTCGCGCCTGAGCGACGCCGCGCGGCGTCAGGGGCGTGGGGGCGTGGCCGCTGTATAACCCGGCAACGTTGGCTTCGGTTTCGCCATGGCGAACTAACCACAATTTCATGAACAGGCTCTTACAGGCGTTGGAGAGGTGGCGTTACGATAGCGCTTTTTTTGCGCCAGGCCCAGCCCGGGGTCAGCAATAGAGACCCTGCTCGCGGATGTAGTCCAGCACCGCGGCCGGCAGCATCTCGGCGCAGGATTCGCCGCGCTCAAGGCGCTGGCGAATGATCGTCGCCGAAATATCGAACCACGGGGTCTCAGCCAGGTAGATCGCGCCGGAAGGGCGGTGATGCAAAGACTCCACGTCGTGGGTTAAATGGCGATCCAGCCAGCGCTGATCGGCCTCATGGGCCATGGTCAGCGGGTAACCCGGCCGGCGGCAGACAATCAGGTGGACATTGTCGAGGATGGTTTCATAGTTATGCCAGGTGGGAAAGGTGAGCAGCGAATCCTGGCCAATGATAAACGCCAGCGGCTTGTGCGGCCCCTGCTCCTGGCGCCACTCCTGCAGCGTTTGCGCCGTCCAGGAGGGGGTATCGCGCCGCAGTTCGCGTTCATCAAGCGTGAACAGCGGCTTATCGGCAATCGCCAGCTTCAGCATGTGCACGCGCTGGGCGCTGGTGGCTTCCGGCTGGGGACGATGCGGCGGGACGTTATTAGGCATGATGATGACCTTGCTCAGGCCAATCTGATTCGCCAGGATCTCGACCGGCTTGAGGTGACCATAATGCACCGGATCGAAGGTGCCGCCATAGATTGCCTGTAAGTGAGTCATATCAACCATCAATAAAAACGTCCGCCAGGGCTTTGTGGCAGAGCAACAACGAAAGACTTTCCAGTTCGGGCCAGACGTCGTACCCGTAATCCTGTTTAAAGGTCAGTTCCGCGCGGGTCAGAAGGGTCACCGCCTGGCGCAGCTGTTCACCGCTGAGTCGGGCGAGGGCGTCGCTGAGCAGCTGACGGCGGTTTTGCCAGACCCGATGTTTATCAAACAGCGAACGCAGCGGCGTCTGTGCCGACTGGCGCTTGAGGGTGACCAGCAGCAGCAGCTCCCGCTGTAGCGTACGCAGCAGGATCGCCGGCTCGCAGCCTTCAAGACGGAGCTGCTGCAGAACGTGCAGCACGCGCTTACTTTTACCTGCCAGTAGGGCATCGACCCAATGGTAAGGGGTAAAGTGCGCGGCATCGTTCACCGCCTGCTCAACGCGGGGCAGGGTCAGCTTACCGTCCGGCCAGAGCAGCGCCAGACGCTCCAGCGCCTGCGCCAGCGCCAGCAGATTGCCTTCGTAACAGTAGCACAGCAGCTGGCTGGCCGCGTCGTCGAGCTGCAGCTGATGCTGTTTGGCCCGCGCGGCCAGCCAGCGCGGCAGCTGCGCGTATTCCGGCGTCTGGCAGCTGACCTGGACGGCGCGCTGAGCCAGCGCGGTGAGCCACGCGGCATTCTCCTGGGCTTTGGTCAACTTACTGCCGCGAACGATCAGCAGCAGGTCGTCGTGCAGCAGACCGACCAGCGTCGCCAGCTGTTCGTTGATCGCCGCGTTGGGGCCGTTTTCCGGTAGGATCAACAGCAGGGTTTGCCGGCTGGCAAACAGGCTCATCGCCTGGCTTAAGGCGAAAAGCGCCTGCCAGTCGGTGCTGTTATCGATAGTGAAGGTGTGGTGTTCGGTAAAGCCCTGCGCGGCAGCGGCTTCGCGAATAGCGTCCTGGCTTTCCTGCAACAGCAGAGGATCGTTGCCAAGCAGCAGATAGGCCGCGCGCAGCCCTTCAGTGAGCTGCGCGCGGAGCTGTTCCGGGTACAACCGAATCATCATTGACCCAGCGTGGT
Source organism: Klebsiella sp. M041 (assembly GCF_059759695.1). Lineage (NCBI taxonomy): Bacteria > Pseudomonadati > Pseudomonadota > Gammaproteobacteria > Enterobacterales > Enterobacteriaceae > Klebsiella > Klebsiella sp. M041. The sequence goes on along the minus strand of NZ_JCAXWU010000008.1, from coordinate 219,277 downwards.
GGAGACGCGGTTACCCGAGGACGCCGGCGCGGTGCTGCCCGCGACCGGTTTTTCTTCCTGCTGGGTGGCTTCAACATCCGCTACCTGAACGCTTGGCAGTTTACGAATCAGCTGTTCCGCCGCTTTATCGTACATTTCCTGGATAATCATATCCTGCTCGGCGTCTTTGGCTAGCGCCGCCTGCGGGTTATCAAAGAACGAACGATAGACCTTGGTGGTTATCGGATAGATATCGTGACCCGGGATCAGGACGCTGGCATGAACGGTCATGACCATCTGATATTCCGCCGTACGACCGTCCTGGAACACCGATGCCGTATCTTTCTGAATCGACGATCCATCGAGGCGCAGAGAAGGGACATCTTTACGCAGCGTGCTGGCGTCGATCAGTTCCACGCCGTTAAGACGCAGCTGATTACGCACCGCGCGGCTTAACGGCCCGTTCGGATCGCTCGACTGGAAGATCATGGTTTTCATGGTGGTGGGCACCTTGGTAGTGCTACGCAGATGCCAGCCACAGCCGGCGGTGGCAAGCACCGCCAGAGATAACAACATTGTTACCAGATATCGCACGCTTCCTCCCGCGCTTAGCCAACGACCAGATTGAGCAGTTTACCCGGAACGTAAATCACTTTACGCACGGTTTTGCCGTCGAGATACTTCGCCACCAGATGCTCCTGGCCGGCGCGCTCGCGGACCTGCTCTTCAGTTGCGTCTACCGCAACGGTAATTTTACCACGAACTTTGCCGTTGACCTGGACGACGACGAGGGTGCTGTCTTCCACCATCGCGCTTTCATCTGCCACCGGCCACGGCGCGTTGTCGATATCGCCTTCACCGTTCAGCTCACGCCACAGGGTGAAGCTGGCGTGCGGGGTGAACGGGTTGAGCATACGCACGACCGCCAGCAGGGCTTCCTGCATCAGAGCGCGATCCTGCTCATCTTCCTGCGGCGCTTTCGCCAGCTTGTTCATCAGCTCCATGATCGCCGCGATGGCGGTGTTGAAGGTCTGACGACGACCGATGTCATCGGTCACTTTGGCGATGGTTTTGTGGATATCGCGACGCAGCGCTTTCTGATCTTCACTCAGCGCCGCCACGTTCAGGGCCGCAACGTCCCCTTTGGTGGTGTGTTCGTAGACCAGCTTCCAGACGCGTTTCAGGAAGCGGTTCGCCCCTTCGACGCCAGATTCCTGCCACTCGAGGGTCATATCCGCCGGGGAGGCGAACATCATGAACAGACGCACGGTATCCGCGCCGTAGCGCTCAACCATGACCTGCGGGTCGATGCCGTTGTTTTTCGACTTGGACATCTTGCTCATGCCGGTGTATACCAGCTCGTGGCCCGCCGCGTCTTTCGCTTTCACGATACGGCCTTTTTCGTCACGTTCGACGATGGCGTCAACCGGGGAGACCCAGTTACGTTCGCCGTTTTCGCCTACGTAGTAGAAAGCGTCAGCCAACACCATGCCCTGGCACAGCAGTTGTTTCGCCGGCTCATCGGAGTTGACCATGCCCGCGTCGCGCATCAGTTTGTGGAAGAAGCGGAAGTAGAGCAGGTGCATGATCGCGTGTTCGATACCGCCGATGTAGATATCGACCGGCAGCCAGTAGTTGGCCGCTTGCGAATCCAGCATCCCTTCCTGATACTGCGGGCAGGTGTAGCGCGCATAGTACCAGGAGGATTCCATAAAGGTGTCAAAGGTGTCGGTTTCGCGCAGCGCCGGCTGGCCGTTAACCGTGGTCTTGGCCCATTCAGGATCGGCTTTGATCGGGCTGGTGATGCCGTCCATGACCACGTCTTCCGGCAGGATCACCGGCAGTTGATCTTCCGGGGTCGGCAGCACGGTGCCGTCTTCCAGGGTGACCATCGGGATCGGCGCGCCCCAGTAGCGCTGACGGGAGACGCCCCAGTCGCGCAGGCGGTAGTTAATTTTACGCTCGCCGACGCCCATGGCTGCCAGTTTGTCGGCAATGGCGTTGAAGCCCGCTTCATAATCGAGGCCGCTGAACTCGCCGGAGTTAAACAGGACGCCTTTCTCGGTCAGCGCCTGCTCCGAGAGATCTGGCTCAGAACCGTCGGAGGCGAGGATCACCGGCTTGATGTTCAGCCCGTATTTGCTGGCGAACTCGTAGTCGCGCTGGTCGTGACCCGGAACGGCCATCACCGCGCCGGTGCCGTACTCCATCAGCACGAAGTTAGCCGCCCATACCGGAATTTCTTCGCCGGTCAGCGGGTGGATAGCTTTAAAGCCGGTATCGACGCCTTTTTTCTCCATCGTCGCCATGTCGGCTTCCGCCACTTTGGTGTTGCGGCATTCATCGATAAAGGTGGCCAGTGCCGGATTGTTGGCCGCAGCCTGCTGCGCCAGCGGGTGACCCGCAGCGACCGCCAGGTAGGTACAGCCCATAAAGGTGTCCGGGCGAGTGGTGTAGACGGTCAGCTTGTCGGCGTAATGGTTAACGTCAAAGGAGATTTCCACCCCTTCAGAACGGCCGATCCAGTTGCGCTGCATGGTCTTCACGGTGTCCGGCCAGTGGTCCAGCTTATCCAGATCGTTCAACAGCTCATCGGCGTAGGCGGTGATTTTAATAAACCACTGCGGGATCTCTTTACGCTCGACTTTGGTGTCGCAGCGCCAGCAGCAGCCGTCGATAACCTGCTCGTTGGCCAGTACGGTCTGGTCGTTCGGGCACCAGTTCACCGCGGAGGTTTTTTTGTACACCAGGCCTTTTTTGTACAGCTCGGTGAAGAACTTCTGCTCCCAGCGGTAGTATTCCGGGGTGCAGGTCGCCAGCTCGCGGCTCCAGTCATAGCCGAAGCCCAGCATTTTGAGCTGGTTTTTCATGTAGGCGATGTTGTCGTAGGTCCACGGCGCTGGCGCGGTGTTGTTTTTTACCGCCGCGCCTTCCGCAGGCAGACCGAACGCATCCCAGCCAATCGGCTGCAGGACGTTTTTACCCAGCATGCGCTGATAGCGGGCAATCACGTCGCCGATGGTGTAGTTACGCACGTGACCCATGTGTAGTCGACCAGAAGGATAAGGAAGCATCGACAGGCAGTAATACTTCTCTTTGCTCTCGTCTTCAGTTACTTCAAATGTACGATTTTCGTCCCAGTGAAGCTGGACTTTCGATTCTATCTCTTCCGGGCGGTATTGCTCTTGCATGGCAGCCAGTGGTCCTGTTTTCAATACAGCTACAAAATGTAGCCAATGGATGTGTTATTTCAGATCGGCATAGCATAGCCCAAACGCCAACGTCAAAACAGCTTTTCGCACATCAACATCGGCAAAAGCTGGGCAGATTATTTCGCAAGTCTGTGGCTTGTCAGACACAGCGGGAGAGGAATAAGGTCTATTATCAGAAGACGTTAACCACACCGGAGGCGAAATGATGAACAAGGTTGCTCAATATTACCGTGAACTGGTCTCCTCGCTCAGCGAACGGCTCCGCCATGGAGAGCGCGATATTGACGCGCTGGTGACGCAGGCACGCGATAAAATTGTCCGCGCCGGCGATCTGACGCAGAGCGAGATTGAGTCGGTGATAGCCGCGGTCAAGCGCGATCTTGAGGAGTTTGCCCGCAGCTACGAAGAGAGTCATGAAGACGAGAGCGACAGCGTGTTTATGCGGGTGATCAAAGAGAGCCTGTGGCAGGAGCTGGCCGATATCACTGACAAAACCCAGCTTGAGTGGCGGGAGGTTTTTCAGGATCTGAATCACCACGGCGTATACCACAGCGGCGAAGTGGTCGGTTTAGGTAACCTGGTGTGTGAGAAGTGTCACTATCACCTGGCGGTGTATACCCCGGATGTGCTACCGCGCTGTCCGAAGTGCGGCCACGATCAGTTCCAGCGTCGCCCGTTTGAGCCCTGATCGATCGGGCCCGGTGCTGAATGATTGCGCCGGGCCGGTGTAAAAATAATTAATGATAAATTTATTGGACAATATAAGTTATATATTGGCTTGCATTTTAAAAATATGTTGTTCGTCCTTTTTATCTCTTCTGGCTTGATACTTATTCTTTTTTCACTAAGTTACGACTTATCCTGAAGCATGACATGCAGCACATCGCAGGTATCATGGCATATTCTCTTGGCAAAATTAATTTGCAATAAGATGCTGGCGATCGCTTGCTAAAGGTGGGTGGGCTCCGCCTGATGCAAGGCGTTGTCAGTAGTGGTTAATCATTGGCGATGCGCTGTCACCAGCGCATCGCTTATTTTTAGCGAATAGTATTTATTTCAGCATATTTATACTGCTGTTTCCCGCCCATGTCAGAGGCGTAGTTATGATAAGAATTGAGGACCAGTTTGTTAGCGGAAATAGAACCTTTACCGCAGGTTTCCAGGTTCAAAAAGCCGCAGCGGTAGCCGCCATTTTTGACATTCCTGGTAGTCATTGTCAAGGTGCCATTAGCTTTAATTTGGTAGCGGTTAGTGATGTCTGCACTATTTAGTGTATACAGCGTCATATCATTGTTCGCATAAAGCAGACCATCATTAAGAATACCGTTGTTTGCGCTGATGCTGGTATTGTTCCCATCTATTGTGGCCCTGTTGCGTAGGTAGTTACTCTCGATATTCAGCGAACCACCGTAAATATAATAAGCGTTGTATATGACATCACTTTTAATCGTAAGCGAATTACTGCCAACAAGGTTACCTTCCTGCTCCAATTTTCCGTTAGTGGTAATCGTTACGTCATTGCCGGAAATTCGCCCTGAGTTATATATTTTCCCCGTATTGATTTTGTCATCCTTTACAGATTTCACGTTGAGGTTGGAGTAGCCCAAAATATTTCCGGTAACGTTGAGGCTATCGCCGCTGAAGGAAATGTTCGTGGCATTGCCCCGGATTGAACCTCCGTTATCGATATTTTTGGCGGACACATCTAACTGGCCTTCGGAGCCGATATATGAGCCATAGCGGGTGGTGATATTGCCTGTGCTGGCCACGGATAATGCTTCAGTTCCGCTAATGTTGCCTGTATTAACAAGGTTACCCGTCGAGCCAATAGCTAGCGTCTGGCTGCTGGCAATAGTGCCTTCATTGGTCAACGCGCCCATGCTATTTAGCTGTGTAGCGTAGGCTTTGCTATTGATCGAACCCGTATTTTTCATGTCGCCGACTGATATCATAGACGCCATAATGCCGTTCCCGTTGATAGCCCCTTCATTAACCAGAGAACCAAAGCTGGTCATGGCGAGCGCGGTATTTGTCGTAATGGTACCTTTATTTCGCACGCCAAGACCTAAAGTATTACCCACCATACTAATACTATTGGCTTTAATTCCGCCCAGTTTACTGATATCAATGCTGTATTCCGGTGTAAGCATCTGCTTAACCGTCGCCGTTTTCCCCAGGGAAGCTATTTTCCCGGTGTTGTTGTCAAACGTGAAGTTACCCGCGCCTAATGTAGCATTGGCGGCGGCCACGGTGCCGTTAATCGCAATGGCATCCGCAAGCAGGGCGGCATAGTTAGTTGAGGCATTCATACCTTTATCACCGATGGTGATTTTCCCTTGCGTGACCGTGTAGCTCTCAATTGCGCCGGTATCGCTCAGGTTGACCTGACCCGTGGTGAGTACCGCTTTGTTGGTGTTGATAAAGCTGCACCCGGAGCAGGTGATGCCGTTAGGGTTGGCGATAACGACATCGGCTTTTTGTCCGTTAACTTCGATAAAGCCCTGCAGATTACTCATTTTATTAGAGGTGACTTCATTTAAAATAACGGAAGCGCTGCCGTTGGTCAGATTATTATTCTTAGCGATATTACCGTGAGTGCTATGGTTCACGTCGCTGGCGCTGTTGTTTAAAATAGTGCCGTTAGGACCGACGTTGAATTCGCGATATAAGTTATGCGAGACGCCTGCGGCATTAGGCGCTTCGATATCAATAACATTTACCCCTGACCTATGCGTATAGCTTGACGGATCGGCATAAACAACGGATGAACTTAGCGCTGCAGCCAGCGCAACATATGAAACCTTAAATTTAAACATGTAATTTATTCCTTTAAATATGAAAAAATGAATCAGTAAATTGCAGTAATGTGCTGATGAAAACTAATACCTCCACTGTAATGAAAAACCCATATTCATGGCATCGCTATGAAAGTCATCAGGTTTACTGACAGGCGTGCCGATAAAAAAGTCATATTGCGTAGACGCTATTTCTCCGCGAATACCGCCGACCGCGCCTGAAAGGCTTTTTCCCTGCCGGGCGCGCTCGGTACCAATGATCCTGCCGAAGTCAAAGCCAAGATATACCTGCCGGTCGGGGGTGGGAATATTCCAGCTAAAATCATTGCGCCAGTACCAGCCCTGATTGGCCGAAAGCGTATTTTCACCATCAAAGCCGCGAACCGTCCAGCGATTGCCGATATTAAACTGGTTGTCCGAAGATAATATATCCGGGCTGAACTGGGCATGGAAACGCGGCATCCAGTTAAACTTATCGCCGGTTGCGGCAAACTGCACCAAGGCCTGTATATCGGCGTGAACAATGCGCGATTGATGGCTATATAAACCGCCTTTTTCCTCGGGGGTGGGGACGGAGCTCAGCCACGGCAGGCTGCGCTGAACGCCCAGGCTGGCGTCGATAATTTTCCTGTTGAAATAGTGCTGATGGCGCACGGTAAATTCCCAGACCGGATTTTGTTTACGCATCACATACAGCTCATCGCCGCCAAAGAAATAGTGCGAACTGCTCTTCGCTATGCGCAGATCGGCGGTCGTTTTTTGTTGTCGGGTATGCGAAAGCAGGCGGCTAACGGTCGCGCTGTAATAACGGTTTTTACTTTTATAGTCGATGCTTGACCATCTTCCTTTAAACTGCTGGCGGTACTGGCTGTAGGAGCCGTACAGGCTCAATGACCAATAACCAAAAGGCACGGAGTAGTAAAGGTTGCCGTTATGGTTGCCATCGTTGTGCTGGTTGAATTCAACGTCGCCGCCTGCCGAGATGGAAAGAATATCGTTCAATGAGGATAAATCGTAAAGGTATAGCGCGCCGCCGCCCTGATAGCGACCGCTGGCGCGGCTGCCTGCGTCATCAAGCCAGGCGCCAACCTGCCACTGTTTATCCATTACCCGGGCGATTTCAATATCACTTTCGCCAATATGTTCCCCGGGCCGCAGCTTCATATGGGCGCTGGCGCCAGGCAGGCGCTGCAGGTTAGCCATCCCTTGTTCAAGATCGCTGAGGCGCAGGATTTTACCGGTATGGGTGGGCATGGAGGTCCACAGGTTCGTCACGGCACTATTCGGCGCAAAATCAATATGCCCCGTTTTGCCATAAGTCAGCGTTATTTTGAGAATGCCCCCTTCTAGTGACTGAGAAGGGATATCGATCAGGGAAGTAATATACCCTTGCGTTATCAGTTCATTTTGTAGGGCGGTCGTCAGCAGGCGAATCCCTTCTATTCCGAGGCAATGGCCGGGCGCCTGGGCAGCGATCTTCCCGAGGAGGGCGGTGGTTTTTGCATTGTCCTCGGAGGCAATATCAACTTTCGTGATGTACCGACAGGTCGCTTCTTCGGGAAATATCAAGGTTTGCGTTTTCGCATAGGTGCGAGAAGATTGGTATTGCTGCTGATGGGGCATTAATGCGCTTTCACGGGCTTTATCCTGTTCTCCCTGGTTTACCGTGGCGGACTCAATACCCGCCCAGGCGGTAAAGCAGGTGAGCAAATTTAAACACAAAATAATGGCCAGTCTGTTGGTATTAGTCCACATGAAGCAATATCCGTTTGTTTCATTGAGTAAGATTATAATTAATGGTTATGCGCGGCATGAAATAGCCTGCGCGAGATATAGCAAGTCAATTGAAATATTCTTTTCAAGAAATTTAAACTCACGGGGATTATTACAAGATGCCGTATGCTAACGATGACGTGGCGGTTAATCTATCTAACGACCCCTGAATTCTTTGTGAAATTTTTACTTCACGTTGTGAAGCTGTCGCTTTGAGATGAAGCGATTGCAAAGGGGAGGGGCTGACAGGCGCGCACGGTGATATCGTGCGCGCCGCAGAAGTTAGTGCAGAATTTTGGCGAGGAAGTCTTTGGCGCGATCGGATTGTGGGTTAGCGAAGAACGCTTCTTTATCGGCGTCTTCGACAATCTTTCCTTCATCCATAAAGATCACCCGGTTGGCCACCTTGCGGGCGAAGCCCATTTCGTGGGTAACCACCATCATGGTCATCCCTTCGTTGGCCAGTTCCACCATGACGTCCAGTACCTCGTTGATCATCTCCGGGTCGAGCGCGGATGTAGGTTCATCAAACAGCATGGCGATCGGGTCCATGCACAGCGCACGGGCGATGGCCACGCGCTGCTGCTGGCCGCCGGAGAGCTGCGCCGGGTATTTTTCCGCATGCGCCGCCAGGCCCACGCGCTCCAGCAGCTTGAGACCCTTCTTGCGCGATGACGCTTTGTCACGATTGAGCACCTTTACCTGCGCCAGCGTCAGGTTGTCGATAATCGACAGGTGCGGGAACAGTTCAAAATGCTGAAACACCATTCCGACGTGCGAGCGCAGTTTGGCAAGATTGGTCTTTTTATCGTTAACCACGGTGCCATCGACGATAATCTGCCCCTGCTGCACCGGCTCAAGGCCGTTCACGGTTTTAATCAGTGTGGATTTACCGGAGCCTGACGGCCCGCAGACCACCACGACTTCGCCTTTTTTCACTTCCGTGGAGCAATCGGTCAGCACCTGAAAGTGACCATACCATTTTGAAACATTTTTCAGGGTAATCATTACACAGTCCTTTTCTTCAACCAGCTGACCAACAGCGAGGCGCTGAGGCTAATCACAAAATAGACGCCGCCCGCGAACAGGATCATTTCGACCTGGGTCCCGTCACGCTCGCCAATCGTCGAGGCGGTACGGAAGAAGTCGGCGAGGCTCAATACATACACCAGCGAGGTATCCTGGAAGAGGACGATCCCCTGGGTTAACAGCAGCGGCACCATGGCGCGGAAGGCCTGCGGCAGGATCACAAGCCGCATCGACTGCCAGTGGGTCATTCCCAGCGCCAGCGCGGCGCTCGACTGGCCGCGGGAGATGCTCTGGATGCCGGCGCGGATAATCTCCGAGTAGTAGGCGGCTTCGAACATCGAAAACGCCACCATCGCCGAGATCAGGCGAATATCCGTTTTCGGCGACAGTCCCAGCACGTTCTGCAGGAAGCCCGGGACAATCAGGTAGAACCACAGCAGAACCATCACCAGCGGGATGGAACGGAACACGTTAACGTAGGATTTAGCAAACCAGGCCAGCGGCAGAAAGCTGGACAGGCGCATTACCGCCAGCAGGGTGCCCCAGACGATACCGACCACGATGGCGATCACTGTGATCTTCAGGGTGATCACCAGCCCCGCCAGCAGGTAGGGCATGGAGGGAACGATCGAACTCCAGTCAAAATCGTACATTATTTGCCTCCCATATTGCCAGGCAGGCGAACCTTACGCTCGACCACATACATAATCAGCATAATCACCGCGTTGATGAAAACATAGGCCAGGGTGATGGCGGTAAAAGACTCCCAGGCATGAGCGGAGTAGTCCAGCAGTTTGCCCGCCTGCGCTGCCATATCTGCCAGACCGATGGTGGAGGCGATGGCCGAGTTTTTCACCAGGTTCATCATCTCTGAGGTCATCGGCGGCACGATAACGCGATAGGCGTTCGGCAGCAGCACGTAGCGGTAGGTTTGCGGCAGGGTCAACCCCATCGCCAGACCGGCGTTCTTTTGCCCGCGCGGCAGCGACTGGATAGCGGCGCGTACCTGCTCGCAGACGCGAGCGGCGGTAAACAGCCCCAGGCACAGCATCGAGGAGACAAAGAACTGAATGTTTGGGTCCAGCTCCGATTTAAACCACATGCCGATATTTTCCGGCAGGAATTCCGGCACCACCAGGTACCAGGTAAAGAACTGCACGATCAGCGGCACGTTGCGAAACAGTTCGACATAGCAGGTGCCAATCCCTGAGAGCAGACGATTGGGCACCGTGCGCAAAATACCGAACAGCGAGCCGACGAGAAAAGCGATGATCCAGGCCGAGATGGAGAGGGCGACGGTGATCTGAAAACCGCTCCACAGCCAGCCCAGGTAGGTAGTGTTGCCGAAGGGGGCCTGTTGCAGGAATATCCCCCAGTTCCAGTCTATTGACATACATGACTCCTGGAAAAAAAAGGGTAGCCATTGCTACCCTCGAAGACGGTTGTCCAGCTTGTTTCGGTATTCGCGGCGGCTGGGGAACGACCAGCCGCCGTATAGTCTGTCCGTGCTGTGACAACCATCGGGAGGGCAGGATATCCCGCCCCTGGTTGTTATAATTAGTTCAGTGCTTTGTCATTAGGTGATTTGAACAGCGCTTTCATGTCGTCCGACAGCTCGAAGTTCAGGTTAAGATTTTTTGGCGGAATCGGGTTTTTGAACCATTTATCGAACCACTTCGCCGCTTCGCCAGAGGTCTGGGCCTGGGCAACGGTTTCATCGACCAGCGCCTTGAAGGCCGGATCGTCCTTACGCAGCATGCAGCCATAGGCTTCTTTCGACTGCGCGGTGCCGACGATTTCCCAGTTATCCGGTTTCTTCGCCTTGGCGCGTTCGCCGGCCAGCAGAGCGTCATCCATCATAAAGGCCACCGCGCGTCCGCTCTCCAGGGTGCGGAAAGAGTCGCCATGATCTTTGGCGCTGATGATGCGCATATTCATTTTTTTCTCATCGTTCAGCTTATGCAGCAGGATCTCTGAGGTGGTCCCGGAGGTGACAACGACCGCTTTATCCTTCAGGTCCGGGAAATCTTTGATCGGGCCGCCTTTCTTCACCAGCAGACGAGTGCCGACGACGAAGATAGTATCGGAGAAGGCCGCCTGTTTCTGGCGCTCGAGGTTGTTGGTGGTTGAGCCGCACTCGAAATCAAAGGTGCCATTCTGCAGCAGCGGGATACGATTCTGCGAGGTAACCGGGATCAGTTTGACCTGCAGATCGGGTTTGTTCAGTTTTTTCTTGATGGCATCGACGATGGCGTTGGAGTAGTCCTGAGAGTAACCCACAACCTTCTGTTGGTTATCGTAGTAAGAGAAAGGGACGGAAGATTCGCGATGGCCGACAACGATAACGCCATTTTTCGCGATCTTATCCAGAGTGCTCTGGCCAGCCGCCGGGGCAGCATCTTCCGCCTGCGCCAGACCAGCGGTCATTCCCATTACCAGCATTGCCGTGGCCAGTTTACGTAATTGCATATCCAACTCCTTATCCGCAGCGTCACCGACGCTATTGATACCCATTGTGATTGTGTGTGTTGTTATTGGGGGCACGCATCCACGTGCCGCATTTGTATGTGTTTGTTAGCATTTAGTTTGGCTTAATGTAAAGATTTTGCTGTTTTATTGTTTATTTTTGCGAAGCGCTCCGCACCAATCGGAGGCAAATATCTTCCATTGCACCAAAATAGCGCGACCGCCGATCGTTTATGGTGCAACCCGGTTGCACTGGGCCAGAGGACGGCGCTACCCGATTAAATAAAGCAATGACTGTGCCAGGGTGGCAAATGACGGGAAGAAAAAAAGCCGACGACGGGCGTCGCCGGCAGAGCATTTATCGGCGACGCTGACGCAGGCTCATCAGCAGCGCGCCGAAGCCGAGCAGCGCCGTCAGCGCCCACAGCGGCCAGTTGCCAGTGCGGGCGTAAGGGGTCAAGCCGCTGGTGGGCGTCACGGTGGTGGTCAACACCTCGCGGGTAAACTGCGGGATCATCTTCTGAATCTCGCCGCGCGGGCCGATGACGGCGGTAATGCCGTTGTTGGTGCTGCGCAGCAGCGGGCGGGCCAGCTCCAGGGCGCGCATCCGCGCCATCTGGAAGTGTTGCCACGGGCCGATGGACTTGCCGAACCAGGCGTCGTTGGAGATGGTCAGCAGGAAGTCGGTGTCCGGACGGAAGTTATCCCGCACCTGTTCCCCGAGGATGATCTCGTAGCAGATGGCCGCGGTCAGCTTGAGGTTATGCGCCATCAGCTGCGGCTGCACATAGGGACCGCGGCTGAAGGAGGACATCGGCAGGTCGAAGAATGGCGCCAGCGGACGCAGAATCGACTCCAGCGGTACAAACTCGCCGAACGGCACCAGATGGTTCTTGTTGTAGCGGTTGGTCGAGTCGTAGCGGTACGGGTTATCTTTGCCGAGGGTAATGATGGTGTTGTAGGTGTCGTAGCGGTTCTGCTTATTGAGACGCGCGTCGACGATGCCGGTGATCAGTGAGCTGTCTTTTGCGCGCAGCAGATCGTCCATCATGCTGAGGAACTGCTGCTGGTTGATCTCGAGATCCGGGATCGCCGATTCGGGCCAGATAATCAGCTGCGAGTGGCCGATATGCGGCTGGGTCAGCGCCAGATAGGTTTTCAGAGTGTTAACCAGCTGCTTCTCGTCCCACTTCATGGCCTGCGGGATATCGCCTTGCACCAGCGAGACCTGCGTCGCACGCGCCGGCAGCAGCTGATACCACTGGATATAGCGCAGCGGGAACGGCAGGGCGAACAGCAGCGCGGCAATGACCAGCGGCTTCCCGTTGCGCTGCACGAGTGCCAGGGCCAGCAGGCCGCTTACCATCATCAGCAGGAAGTTGATCGCCTCGACGCCCATTACCGGCGCCAGGCCTTTCAGCGGGCCGTCAATCTGGCTGTAGCCGAACTGCAGCCACGGAAAACCGGTCAGCACCCAGCCGCGCAGGAACTCGGTGATCTGCCAGACGACGGGAGCGGCGATCGCTACCCGCAGCCAGCTGGTTTTGGGCCACAGACGGGCGAGCAGGCCGGCAAACAGGCCGGTGTAGAGCGAGAGATAGGCCGCCAGCAGCACGACGAGGAAGACGTTAACCGGGCCCGGCATACCGCCAAACTGCGCGATGCTGACATAGACCCAGTTGATACCCGTGCCGAACAGGCCGAGACCCCAGAAATAGCCGATGCCGGCGCTTTGCAGCGGGCGGCGGTTGAGGGTTAACGCCTGCAGACCGACCAGCGAAATAATCGCCGCGGGCCAGAAGTCATAAGGTGAAAAAGCCAGCGTTCCGCTGGCTCCGAATAGCAGCGCCAGCAGCAGACGTACGCGCTGGCGTTCAAGAAGAGAGGCAAATACCATTTAGGCTAATCGTCCCGTTAATTAACGCCTGTTGCCACAGGCTATGCTGTTTGCCAGCCGGGGGAGGGGACAACCGGGGATCGCCCACGGTCTGTCTCCCGGCTGGCCGTGACCTTCAGCGCCGCCGCTTACTCTTCCAGCTTCGGCTGGGGAGCGTCATCCGGCAGCTTAACATGCACCTGAATGATACGACGACTATCTGCCATTGCTACCTTGAATTGGTAACCATCAATGTCGATAGATTCGCCGCGAGCCGGCAGGTGGCCAAAGGCCTGCATTACCAGCCCGCCAATGGTATCCACTTCTTCATCGCTGAAGTGCGTATCGAAGGCGTCGTTGAAGTCTTCGATGGAGGCCAGGGCGCGTACCGTCCATGTATGGCGGCTCAGCTGGCGGAAATCGATATCTTCTTCTTCGTCGTACTCGTCTTCAATTTCCCCGACGATGAGCTCAAGGATATCCTCGATGGTCACCAGACCGGAGACGCCGCCGAATTCGTCAATAACGATCGCCATATGGTAGCGCTGTGAGCGAAACTCTTTCAGCATGCGGTCGACCCGCTTGCTTTCCGGAACGACAACCGCCGGCCGTAACACTTTTTCCATGCTGAAGGCTTCGGCGTCGCTGCGCATAAACGGCAGCAGATCCTTGGCCATCAGAATCCCTTCGATGTGATCTTTATCCTCACTGATGACCGGGAAGCGCGAGTGGGCGGATTCGATGATGACATCGAGGCACTCGTCCAGCGTCTGATTGCGTTTCAGGGTAATCATTTGTGAACGGGGGATCATAATGTCGCGGACCCGCTGGTCGGCGATATCCATTACCCCTTCGAGCATGTCACGCGTATCTTCATCGATAAGATCGTTCTGCCCGGAATCACGGATCAGCGCCAGCAGTTCATCGCGGTTTTTCGGTTCCCCGTGAAAGAGCTGGCTGAGTAACAGGGAGAAAAATCCCTTTTTGCTGTTTACTGTGTCACTACTGTGTGAATTGTCGTCGCTCATGGCGTCGTTTGGGTTCTCATGTTGATTTAATGTCGCTCGTCGCGCGTAAACTCAGCGCCGGACGGCATGGGTTGCCTGACGTTCAGGCGGGTAAAATGCATGAACAGCGGCCGGATGAGGCGCAAGCGCCACGATCCGGCAGGGGGCTATTCAGCAATCTTCTCGGAAATGTACGGGTCCTCATAGCCCAGAGCAAGCATTATCTCTGTTTCGAGGGCTTCCATCTCTTCCGCTTCGTCATCTTCGATGTGATCGTAGCCCAGCAGATGCAGGCTGCCGTGAACCACCATATGCGCCCAGTGCGCCTCCAGCGGCTTCCCTTGCTCGCTGGCTTCCTGCTCCACCACCTGACGGCAAATGATCAGATCGCCGAGCAGCGGCATTTCAATCCCCGGCGGCGCTTCAAACGGGAAAGAGAGGACGTTGGTCGGTTTATCCTTGCCGCGATAGGTCAGGTTCAGCTCATGGCTTTCTGCAACGTCGACCAGACGAATCGTTAACTCTGACTCCTCCTGAAACGGCGGAATGACGGCGTCGACCCAGCGTTGAAAAAGGGCTTCGTCCGGCAGGCCGCTGGTCTCTTCGCAGGCCAGCTGTAAATCGAGGATCACCTGACTCATTTTTGCTCCTGTTCCTGGGCTTCGCGTTTGCGCTCGGCGGCTAGTTCTGCTTTACGTTTCTGGTCTGCGGCTTCCCATGCCTCATAGGCGTTCACGATGCGGGCGACCACCGGATGGCGGACCACGTCTTCGCTATGGAAGAAGTTAAAGCTGATCTCATCGACTTCCGCCAGCACTTCGATGGCGTGGCGCAGACCGGATTTGGTGCTGCGCGGCAGGTCAATCTGCGTGATGTCGCCGGTGATCACCGCCTTGGAGTTAAAGCCGATGCGGGTCAGGAACATCTTCATCTGCTCGATGGTGGTGTTCTGGCTTTCATCAAGAATGATAAAGGCGTCATTCAGCGTCCGTCCGCGCATATAGGCCAACGGAGCCACTTCGATGACGTTACGCTCAATCAGCTTTTCCACCTTCTCAAAGCCGAGCATCTCGAACAGCGCGTCGTACAGCGGGCGCAGATACGGGTCGACCTTCTGGCTCAGATCGCCGGGCAGGAAGCCGAGCTTTTCGCCCGCCTCGACGGCCGGACGGGTCAGCAGAATGCGGCGGATCTCCTGGCGCTCCAGCGCATCGACCGCCGCCGCCACCGCCAGATAGGTTTTCCCGGTACCTGCCGGACCCACGCCGAAGGTGATGTCGTGATCGAGGATATTGGCGATGTACTGCGCCTGGTTCGGCGTACGCGGTTTGATCACCCCGCGCTTGGTCTTGATATTGACGGCTTTTCCGTACTCCGGCACGCTCTCGGCGCTCTGCTCCAGCACGCGCGCCTCTTTAATCGCCAGATGGATCTGCTCTGGTTCAATATCCTGAATCTGACCGCGCATCGGCGCCGTGTCGACATACAGGCTGCGCAGAATATCGGCGGCGGCGTGCACGCATAGGGCGCGTCCGGTCAGTTTAAAATGATTGTCACGGCGGTTGATCTCAATGCCTAACCGACGCTCCAGCTGTTTGATGTTGTCGTCAAACGGGCCGCACAGGGCTAACAGGCGTGCGTTATCCGCTGGCTCCAGGGTAATTTCACGAGTGTCTATGTTCAAACTGTTCCTCTTTACGCAGGTGGCCGGACGCGGCGCGTGGCCGGCTAATCAGGAAATTATTTACGTCACAGGAAAATGGCGCAAGCATTGCTGTAGATATAGGGACGGAGAGAGGAATTACAAGGCCTGCCGGAACCGACAGGCCTGAAGGGATCACGGCTGATAGATACCCACGCCAAGATCGTTCTCTTTACGGGTGCGGGCAATCACTGATTCAGGTGATTCAGCGATACGCAGACCCATCTCCGCTTCGGTGCGCACGATTTTGCCGCGCAGCGAGTTGGTGTAAACATCGACAATTTCGACATCCACAAACTTGCCGACGAGGTCCGGGGTGCCTTCAAAGTTGACCACCCGGTTGTTCTCCGTACGTCCGGAAAGCTCCATGATGTTTTTGCGCGACGTGCCTTCCACCAGGATGCGCTGTACCGTGCCGAGCATGCGACGGCTCCAGGCCATCGCCTGCTGGTTGATGCGCTCCTGCAGAATATACAGACGCTGTTTCTTATCGGCATCCGGCACGTCGTCAACCATATCGGCCGCCGGGGTGCCCGGGCGGGCGGAGAAGATAAAGCTGTAGCTCATATCGAAATTGACGTCGGCGATAAGCTTCATTGTCTTTTCGAAATCTTCCGTAGTTTCGCCGGGGAAGCCGACGATAAAGTCGGAGCTTATCTGAATATCCGGACGCGCTTCACGCAGCTTGCGAATAATCGCTTTATACTCCAGCGCAGTATGGGTGCGTCCCATCAGGTTCAGTACGCGGTCGGAGCCGCTTTGCACCGGCAGGTGCAGGAAGCTCACCAGCTCCGGCGTATCGCGATAGACGTCGATGATATCGTCGGTAAATTCGATCGGGTGGCTGGTGGTGAAGCGAATGCGGTCGATGCCGTCGATAGCGGCGACCAGGCGCAGCAGATCGGCAAAGCTGCCGGTAGTGCCGTCGTAGTTCTCGCCGCGCCAGGCGTTCACGTTCTGGCCCAGCAGGTTGACTTCACGCACGCCCTGCGCCGCCAGTTGGGCGATTTCAAACAGGATATCGTCGCACGGGCGGCTGACTTCTTCTCCGCGGGTGTAGGGCACCACGCAGTAGGTGCAGTATTTGTTGCAGCCTTCCATAATCGAGACAAAGGCGGTCGGGCCTTCGGCGCGCGGTTCTGGCAGGCGATCGAATTTTTCAATTTCCGGGAAGCTGATATCAACCACCGGGCTGCGGTTGCCGCGCACGGAGTTAATCATCTCCGGCAGGCGGTGCAGGGTTTGCGGTCCGAAAATAATATCGACATAGTGCGCGCGCTGACGAATATGGTCGCCTTCCTGGGAAGCCACGCAGCCGCCCACGCCAATAATCAGGTCCGGGTTCTTCTCTTTCAGCAGCTTCCAGCGGCCAAGCTGATGGAAAACTTTTTCCTGGGCCTTCTCACGAATTGAGCAGGTATTGAGCAACAGCACATCTGCTTCTTCCGCCACTTCGGTCAGTTGATACCCATGTGTCGCATCCAGCAGATCGGCCATCTTTGATGAATCATACTCGTTCATCTGACAGCCCCAGGTTTTAATATGGAGTTTTTTTGTCATTGACTTGCTCATGCTCAGTAATAGATATCCAAAACGCGGGGATATATACAGGGTGAATTTCGCATTCCAGGGCGCGTATTGTAATGCTTTGGTCGCCCCCTGACCAGTGCGAGCGTTATCACCGCAAGAGGGCGAAAAATCCGGTAAACTTAACGGATTCTGCTTTAAGGATAATAGCCATGACAATTCACGCAACAGATGTCGCCATCGTGGGCGGCGGCATGGTCGGCGGCGCCCTGGCGTTGGGGCTGGCGCAACAGGGATTTACCGTGACGGTGCTTGAGAAAACGGCGCCTCCGGCTTTCGATCCGGCATCCGCCCCGGATGTGCGGATCTCGGCGATCAGCGCGGCCTCGGTCGGCCTGCTGAAAAGCCTTGGCGTCTGGGATGCCGTGCGGGCGATGCGCGTCCACGCTTACCGTCGTCTGGAGACCTGGGAGTGGGAGAGCGCCCACGTCGCCTTTGACGCCGCCGAGCTTAAGCTGCCGGAGCTGGGCTATATGGTCGAGAACAAGGTCCTGCAGTGGGGCCTGTGGCAAGCGCTGACGGCGCACGAAGGGGTTACCCTGCGCGTTGGCGGCGAACTGGAGGCGATGCAGCGCGGCGAGGCGGAGACGGCGTTGCGTTTACGCGACGGGGAGACGATCCACGCCCAGCTGGTTATCGGCGCCGACGGCGCCAGCTCTCAGGTGCGGGAGATGGCCGGCATCGGCGTGCATGCCTGGCAATATCAGCAATCCTGTATGCTCATTAGCGTCCAATGCGCCGACGATCCCGGCGACAGCACCTGGCAGCAGTTTACCCCCAGCGGACCGCGCGCTTTCCTGCCGCTGTTCGACAACTGGGCCTCGCTGGTGTGGTATGACGCCCCGGCGCGGATCCGTCAGCTGCAGGGCATGTCCATGCCCCAGCTCCAGCAGGAGATCGCCCGCCATTTCCCGGCGCGTCTCGGGCGGGTGACGCCGCAGGCGGCCGGCGCCTTCCCGCTCACCCGGCGTCATGCGCTGCAGTATGTTCAGCCTGGTCTGGCGCTGGTGGGCGATGCGGCGCACACCATTCATCCGCTGGCGGGGCAGGGGGTTAACCTTGGCTACCGTGATGTCGACGCCCTGCTGGAGGTCCTGACGCAAGCGCGCGGCCGCGGCGAAGAGTGGGCCAGCCTGCCGGTGCTCAAGCGCTACCAGGGGCGGCGGCGGGCGGATAATTTTATTATGCAGTCGGGGATGGATCTGTTTTACGCCGGATTCAGCAATGACCTGGCGCCGGTGCGGATGCTGCGCAATATTGGCCTGATGGCGGCCGAACGCGCCGGGGTGCTGAAGCGTCAGGCGCTGAAGTATGCGTTAGGCTTGTAAACCGGCGTCGCGGGCAGGGGCGTCGTGGAAAGCGCCTGCCCGGCAGTCAGTGATGCGCCAGGATGGCAAAACGCCAATAACAAAAAAGCCCACCGAGGTGGGCTTTTTTGCATTGAAGTGGCTGGGGTACGAGGATTCGAACCTCGGAATGCCGGAATCAGAATCCGGTGCCTTACCGCTTGGCGATACCCCAATTGTCTGTTGCATTTAACCGTCAACATCCCGGTTTTAGCGCAACAGTGCGTTCATTGCTGAACGACTTTTTAATTTGGCTGGGGTACGAGGATTCGAACCTCGGAATGCCGGAATCAGAATCCGGTGCCTTACCGCTTGGCGATACCCCAACAAATTGTTTGCGGATTTATCGATGTGTATCGATACGTCCCGAATATGGTGGCTACGACGGGATTCGAACCTGTGACCCCATCATTATGAGTGATGTGCTCTAACCAGCTGAGCTACGTAGCCAAATTGTCTTACTGTTTCTTCGATGGCTGGGGTACCTGGATTCGAACCAGGGAATGCCGGTATCAAAAACCGGTGCCTTACCGCTTGGCGATACCCCAATACCGTCGCGGTGAACCGCAAATATCGAAGAAATATGGCTGGGGTACCTGGATTCGAACCAGGGAATGCCGGTATCAAAAACCGGTGCCTTACCGCTTGGCGATACCCCATCCGTACAACGCTGACTGGTGAATGGTGCGGGAGGCGAGACTTGAACTCGCACACCTTGCGGCGCCAGAACCTAAATCTGGTGCGTCTACCAATTTCGCCACTCCCGCAAAAAAAGATGGTGGCTACGACGGGATTCGAACCTGTGACCCCATCATTATGAGTGATGTGCTCTAACCAGCTGAGCTACGTAGCCATCTTTTTTTCGCGTAACCTTATCGGCGTTGCGGGGCGCATTATGCGTATTGGGCCTGCGAGCGTCAACCTCTTTTTCAAGGAAAATCGTTGTAATGTGACTGTTTGGTTAGGTTGCGAACAGCTCGCTGCAATAATCGGCAATTATTGGTTATTTATCGTTTTTCAGCGGCATAAATCCCGCAAAAAGAAAACGGACCCCGGAGGGTCCGTTTCGCGTTTCATCGCCTGTCAGGGCTTATTTATAGGCCGACTGGTGGACGCCCACCGCGCGGCCTGACGGATCGTTCATGGTTTTGAACGCTTCATCCCATTCAATGGCTTTGGCAGAAGAGCAGGCCACCGACGGACCGCCAGGGACACACTCCGCCGCGCTTGGCAGCGGGAACAGCTCTTCGAAGATCTCGCGGTACAGATAGCCTTCTTTGGAGGTCGGCGTGTTGTACGGGAAGCGGAAGCTTGCGGTTTCCAGCTGCTGGTCGCTGATCTGTTTCGCGGCCACTTCTTTCAGCGTATCGATCCAGCTGTAGCCTACGCCGTCAGAGAATTGCTCCTTCTGGCGCCAGGCCACGCTGGCCGGCAGGTAGGATTCAAAACATTCGCGCAGGATATGTTTTTCCATTTTGCCGTTGCCGCACATCTTATCCTGCGGGTTGATGCGCATCGCCACGTCGAGGAACTTCTTATCGAGGAACGGCACGCGGGCTTCCACGCCCCAGGCGGACATCGCTTTGTTGGCGCGAGCGCAGTCAAACATATGCAGCGCCTGCAGCTTACGCACCGTCTCTTCGTGCAGTTCTTTGGCGTTCGGCGCCTTATGGAAGTAGAGGTAGCCGCCGAACACTTCGTCCGAGCCTTCGCCGGAAAGCACCATTTTGATGCCCATGGCTTTAATTTTACGTGACATCAGGTACATCGGCGTCGAAGCGCGAATGGTGGTCACATCGTAGGTTTCGATGTGATAGATAACGTCGCGGATCGCATCCAGCCCTTCCTGAACGGTAAAGTGAATTTCATGGTGCACGGTGCCGAGGTGGTTAGCCACTTCCTGCGCCGCTTTCAGGTCGGGAGAGCCTTCCAGACCGACCGCGAAGGAGTGCAGCTGCGGCCACCAGGCTTCGCTACGCTCCTGATCTTCGACGCGACGGGCGGCGAATTTCTTGGTGATGGCGGAGATGACCGAAGAATCAAGGCCGCCGGAGAGCAGCACGCCGTAGGGCACGTCGGACATCAGGTGGCTTTTCACCGACTCTTCCAGCGCCTGACGCAGCTCGTTCTTATCGGTAACGTTGTCTTTTACCGCGTCGTAATCGAACCAGTCGCGCTGATAGTACTGGCGAATTTCACCGTCTTTGCTCCACAGGTAGCTGCCCGCCGGGAACTCTTTAATGGTGCGGCACACCGGCACCAGGGCTTTCATTTCTGAGGCGACGTAGAAGTTGCCGTGTTCGTCATGGCCCATATACAGCGGAATAATACCGATATGGTCGCGACCAATTAAGTACGCGTCTTTTTCGCTGTCGTACAGGGCGAAGGCGAACATCCCCTGCAGGTCGTCGAGGAACGCCGGGCCTTTTTCCTGATACAGCGCGAGGATCACTTCGCAGTCGGAGCCGGTCTGGAACTGATAGCGATCGCCATATTCCGCGCGCAGCGCCTGATGGTTGTAGATTTCGCCGTTAACGGCCAGCGCATGGGTTTTTTCGGCGTTGTACAGCGGCTGGGCGCCGGCGTTGACGTCGACAATCGACAGGCGCTCGTGCGCCAGAATCGCTTTGTCGCTGGCATACACGCCAGACCAGTCCGGACCGCGATGGCGCATCAGGCGGGAAAGCTCCAGCGCCTTTTTACGCAGCTCGCCTGCGTCAGTTTTAATATCCAGTACGCCAAAAATAGAACACATAGCCTTCTCCATTACCCTGTCGTGTTTGATGTTGTGCTGGCTTCGTCTCGTGGCGAAGCCTGAGTGCGTGCTTAAGAAAATGCCGTAAAGGGGGAGCCGGCGCAAGGGTTTTACGGCCGGAAAAAGAAAAAACGCAACTACGATTGTTGAATAGTAAAAAAAGAGTATCTTTTGAACGGCTTTATTGAAGAATACGCAATTATAAGCCGTTTTTATTAGATGGGGGGGCTTTTAGCAGGCGTCAGAAATGAACAACCACGTCCTGAGACGTGGCTGGCATTAGAAAATATCGATTTCCGCGACGGAAGGGTAGATCCACGACGGGCGGAACGGCATGCTGTCGATGTCGTCGAGGGTCGAGACGCCGGAGAGCACCAGAATGGTCTCCAGCCCCGCCTGGAAGCCGGCCAGAATGTCGGTGCGCAGATTGTCGCCGACGATCACCGTCTGTTCGGAGTGGGCCTGCATTTTGTTCAGCGCTGAGCGGATGATCCACGGGCTGGGTTTACCGACGTAAAACGGCTTACGGCCGGAGATCTTCTCGATCCCGGCGCACAGAGCGCCGCAGGCCGGGTAGAAGCCGCGACCGTGAGTATCCGGGTTGGTGGCAATGAAGCGGGCGCCATTGGCGACAAAGAAGGCCGCCTTATGCATCATTTCCCAGTTAAAGGAGCGGGTTTCCCCGACGATGACAAAATCCGGGTTGACATCGGTAATGGTAAAGCCGGCTTTATACAGCTCGTGGATCAGCGCCCCTTCACCCACCACATAGGCTTTCTTGCCTTCCTGGCGGCGCAGAAAATCGGCCGTCGCCATTGCCGAGGTGTAAAAGGCGCTATCCGGCACCTCAATCCCGGCGGTGGCGAAACGGTTCGCCAGATCCTGGCCGGTTTGCGACGGGTAGTTGGTCAGCATCACCAGCGGCATGCCTTTATCGAGGATGCGCTTGATAAACTCGGCAGCGCCGGGAACGGCGACGTTATCGTGCATCAGCACGCCGTCAATATCACAAATTATGTTTTGAATGGTCATGGTGGGTCCAGAATCATTAACAAAGACGAAACTATACGCGTCAGCGATGCGGTTTCACACCTCTGACGGGCGATGCCCGCCAGTGACAGAGCGACGCGCTTATCTATAAAGGGGGGCGATTAGCTCTCAAGCAAGCGCTGCAGCAGCGTGCCATTGAGCATGGCGCGTTTGACCAGCGCGAAGGCGCCAATCGCTGAGCGATGATCGAGGGTGGAGCGCACCACCGGCAGGTTCTTACGAAACGCCTTCAGCGCCTGGGCGTTAATGCAGCCCTCAATGGCCGGGAGCAACACTTTCTCGGCTTCCACAATTTCGCCGGCGACGACGATTTTTTGCGGATTGAACAGGTTGATGGCGATGGCGATCGTTTTTCCGAGGTGACGCCCTACGTACTCGATCACCTCGCAGGCCAGGGCATCGCCCTTGTTGGCCGCTTTGCAGATGGTTTTGATCGTGCAGTCATCGAGGGTCAGGCGGCTCTGGTAGCCCTGGTCCAGCAGATGGCGAACGCGATGTTCGATGGCGGCGTTCGCCGCGACGGTCTCCAGGCAGCCGAAGTTGCCGCAGTGGCAGCGTTCACCCAGCGGATCGACCTGAATATGGCCAATTTCGCCCACGTTGCCGTTACGGCCAATAAAAATGCGTCCGTTGGAGATGATCCCCGCCCCGGTGCCACGGTGCACGCGCACCAGTATGGAGTCTTCGCAGTCCTGGCTTGCGCCAAAATAGTGCTCGGCCAGCGCCAGACTGCGGATATCGTGCCCGACAAAGCAGGTAACGTTGAAGCGTTTTTCCAGCGCCCCGACCAGGCCCCAGTTTTCCACCGCAATGTGCGGCATATAGCGGATCACGCCGCTTTCTGGATCCACCAGCCCCGGTAGGATCACCGAGATGGCGATCAGCTCGCGGATTTTGCGCTGACAGTTTTCGATAAAAGTGGCGATGATATTCAGCAGGGCGTGTTCCAGCGTTTCCTGGGTGCGCTCGGGCAGCGGGAAATGCTCCTCCTCCAGGGTCTTGCTGCTTAAATCATAGAGGGTTAGGGTGGCGTCATAGCGGCCAAGGCGCACGCCAATGGCGTTGAAGTTACGCGTCTCCGCAATGATGGAGATGGCGCGGCGCCCCCCGGTGGAGGCCTGCTGATCGACTTCTTTGATCAGGCCGCGCTCAATAAGCTGACGCGTGATTTTGGTCACGCTGGCAGGGGCAAGCTGGCTTTGTTCCGCGATCTGAATGCGCGAGATAGGCCCATGCTGGTCAATCAGGCGGTACACGGCCGCGCTGTTCAGTTGTTTTACGAGGTCAACGTTACCAATTTGAGCTTGTCCGCCTGCTGTCATACTTTTACTTACTCAGTGACGACCTCGTTACCATTAACGATGGTCTTGGTGATTTTATAATCGCGTGTAAAGGCGGTCAGGTTAGCGACCATACCCGGCGCAATGCTGCCGAGCTGCTTGTCCACACCAATGGCGCGCGCGGGATAGAGCGTCGCCATCCGCAATACTTCGTCCAGCGCCACACCGCAATGCTCAACCAGATTACGCACCCCTTCAATCATGGTCAGGGAAGATCCGCTGAGGGTGCCGTTTTCATCTACGCACAGCCCGTTGCGGTAGTATATTGTTTTCCCGGCAAAAATGAACTGGTCAATATTCGCCCCCGCCGGCGCGGTGGCGTCGGTGACCAGGCACAGTTTGTCGCCTTTCAGGCGCTTGGCGTTGCGCACGTTGGCGTAATCGACGTGCATCCCGTCGACAATAATACCGCAGTAGACATCCGGCTCGTCAAAAATCGCCCCGGCCAGACCCGGTTCGCGGCCGGTAATGTAGGGCATCGCATTATACAGGTGGGTAGCGAAGGTAATGCCCGCGCGGAAGCCCACTTTCGCCTCTTTCAGCGTGGCGTTGGAGTGGCCCGCGGAGACGACTATCCCGGCGGCGACCAGTTTGCGGATCACTTCCGGCTCGACGCGCTCAGGGGCGAGGGTCACTTTGGTGATCACATCGGCGTTATCGCACAGGAAATCGACCAGCGCCGCGTCCGGTTTACGCACGTAGTCGGGATTGTGGGTGCCTTTCTTAACGATATTCAGCCACGGTCCTTCAAGATGCAGACCCAGCGCCTGGTTCGGGTGCTTTTGCAGGTATTCGCGCATCACGCGGACGCCTTGCTTCATCAGATCGTCGCTGGAGGTAATCAGCGTCGGCAGGAAGCTGGTGCAGCCTGAGCGTTCGTTGGCCTTCTGCATGATCTCCAGCGTTTCGACAGTGACCGCGTCAGGGCTGTCGTTAAACTGCACGCCGCCGCAGCCGTTG
Organism: Klebsiella sp. M041; assembly: GCF_059759695.1. Classification (NCBI taxonomy): domain Bacteria; kingdom Pseudomonadati; phylum Pseudomonadota; class Gammaproteobacteria; order Enterobacterales; family Enterobacteriaceae; genus Klebsiella; species Klebsiella sp. M041. The sequence goes on along the minus strand of NZ_JCAXWU010000008.1, from coordinate 194,400 downwards.
AGCTGGACGTCGATAAAACCGGGGGCGAGGATCGCGCCGTTGACTGAGCGCTGCTCGATGTCAGACGGCAAATCTGCCAGCGGACAAAGACGTTCGATAAGGCCATTAGCGATAACAACCGCATGGTCATCGAGAATTTCATGACCGGTATAAACCCGGCCCTGGGTTAATGCATACATTACGACCCCCGGTATATACGCCTCATCAGGCCCGGGAACGTTCGTTTGCCGCCGGCCTGATGATGCATACAAAGAAAAAGATGGTCCCGCGCAAAGTCGCGGGACGCGACTACATTACAGACCTTTAATATTTTCAGCTTCTAATTCGTTGAAATATTTCAGCGTCTTCACTTTCAGCTCCATGGTGGACGGTTCGTCGCAGACGATCACCGCCTTCGGATGCAGCTGCAGACAGGTAATGGTCCACATGTGGTTGACGTTACCTTCAACTGCCGCCTGCAGCGCCAGCGCTTTCTGATGGCCCAGCACCAGAATCATGACTTCTTCTGCATCCAGCAGGGTGCCCACGCCGACGGTCAGCGCATATTTCGGCACCAGATCCACGTCGCCGTCGAAGAAGCGGGAGTTCGCCACACGGGTGTCATGGGTCAGGGTCTTAATACGGGTGCGGGACGCCAGAGAAGAGGCCGGTTCGTTGAACGCGATGTGGCCATCGTTGCCCACGCCGCCCATAAACAGGTGGATTTTACCGTAGGAACGAATTTTTTCTTCATAGCGACGGCATTCCGCATCGATGTCCGGCGCGTTACCATTCAGCAGGTTGATATTTTCTGCCGGAATATCAACGTGGTCAAAGAAATTACGGTGCATGAAGCTATGATAGCTTTCCGGATGCTCTTTCGGCAGGCCAACGTATTCATCCATGTTGAAGGTGACAACGTGCTTGAAGCTAACCTGGCCTGCTTTATGCATTTCAACCAGCGCCTTGTAGGCGGTGAGCGGGGTGCCGCCGGTGGGCAGACCCAGCACGAACGGACGGTCCGCGGTTGGTTTGAATGCATTAATGCGGTTCACGATATGGCGGGCAGCCCATTTACCGACCTGCTCAGCGGTTACCAGGGGGATCAGTCTCATTCTTCACCTCTATAGTTAAAAGTAGAATCTGGCGGATTGGCGCCAGCACTCTGAGGAGAGTATTGCAGCAACTGCGCCGACCGGGGTCAATCCGTGTTGATTTTTTGAATGATAAAATAAGTTTTCGATGTTAGCCAGTCTAAGGGAGGGGTGAATACGATATTTGGTGATAATTATCACAAAAAATACCCGTTTAATTTGCGATACGAATTAATTTTTCACACACTTTGCCGGTAAGTGATAAAACCGACCTTGTTACACAATAAAAAAGTGGCTTTGAAAATGAGCCTCATCGGGGTCTCATAGGGGGAATAAGATGAATATTTTAGGTTTCTTTCAGCGACTGGGTAGGGCGTTACAGCTCCCTATCGCAGTGCTGCCGGTCGCGGCATTGCTGCTGCGTTTCGGGCAACCAGACCTGTTGAATGTACCCTTCATCGCGCAAGCGGGTGGGGCTATCTTTGACAACCTGGCGCTGATCTTTGCTATCGGTGTGGCGTCAAGCTGGTCCAAGGATAACGCCGGTTCTGCGGCGCTGGCCGGGGCAGTAGGTTATTTCGTGATGACCAAAGCGATGGTCACCATCAATCCGGAAATCAACATGGGCGTACTGGCCGGTATCATTACCGGTCTGGTAGCAGGGGCGGTGTACAATCGCTGGGCCGGCATCAAGCTGCCGGACTTCCTGAGCTTCTTCGGCGGCAAACGCTTCGTGCCGATCGCCACCGGCTTCTTCTGTTTGATCCTCGCGGCGCTCTTCGGCTACGTCTGGCCGCCGGTGCAGCACGCTATCCATGCGGGCGGCGAGTGGATCGTTTCCGCAGGGGCGCTGGGTTCCGGTATCTTCGGCTTTATCAACCGTCTGCTGATCCCGACCGGTCTGCATCAGGTGCTGAACACCATCGCCTGGTTCCAGATTGGTGAGTTCACGAACGCCGCAGGCGCCGTGTTCCACGGCGACATCAACCGCTTCTACGCCGGCGACGGCACCGCGGGGATGTTCATGTCCGGCTTCTTCCCGATCATGATGTTTGGTCTGCCGGGCGCGGCGCTGGCGATGTATCTGGCCGCTCCGAAAGCGCGTCGTCCGATGGTGGGCGGTATGCTGCTGTCCGTTGCCATCACCGCGTTCCTGACCGGGGTAACCGAGCCGCTGGAATTCCTGTTCATGTTCCTGGCTCCGCTGCTGTACCTCCTGCACGCGGTACTGACCGGTATCAGCCTGTTCATCGCAACGGCGCTGGGCATTCATGCGGGCTTCTCCTTCTCCGCAGGCGCTATTGACTACGTGCTGATGTACAGCCTGCCGGCCGCCAGCAAAAACGTCTGGATGCTGCTGGTGATGGGCGTGGTGTTCTTCTTCGTCTACTTCCTGCTGTTCAGCGCGGTGATCCGCATGTTCAACCTGAAAACGCCGGGTCGTGAAGACAAAGCCGCTGACGTGGTTACGGAAGAAGCGAACAGCAACACTGAAGAAGGCCTGACCCAGCTGGCGACCAGCTATATCGCCGCAGTGGGCGGAACGGACAACCTGAAAGCGATTGACGCCTGTATCACCCGTCTGCGCCTGACCGTGGGCGATTCGGCGAAAGTCAACGACGCCGCCTGTAAACGTCTCGGCGCGTCCGGGGTGGTGAAACTGAATAAGCAAACCATCCAGGTTATCGTCGGCGCGAAGGCAGAGTCTATCGGCGATGAGATGAAAAAAGTGGTGACCCGCGGCCCGGTAGCGGCAGCGGCAGCCGCACCGGCTGGCAACGTCGCCACCGCAGCGCCCGCGGCTAAACCGCAGGCGGTAGCGAACGCGAAGACCGTTGAGTCGCTGGTTTCGCCGATTACCGGTGACGTGGTGGCCCTCGAACAGGTGCCGGACGAAGCCTTCGCCAGCAAAGCCGTCGGCGACGGTATCGCGGTGAAACCGACCAGCAACATCGTGGTGGCCCCGGCCGCCGGTACCGTGGTGAAAATTTTCAACACTAACCACGCGTTCTGCCTCGAAACCAACAACGGTGCGGAAATCGTTGTCCACATGGGTATCGACACCGTGGCGCTGGAAGGCAAGGGCTTCAAACGTCTGGTTGAAGAGGGCGCGGACGTGAAGGCGGGCGAGCCGATTCTGGAAATGGATCTGGACTTCCTCAACGCCAACGCGCGCTCGATGATTAGCCCGGTGGTCTGCAGCAACAGCGATGACTACAGCGCGCTGGTGATACTGGCGAGCGGTAAGGTCGTTGCCGGCCAGACGCCGCTGTATGAGATTAAAGGCAAGTAAGGCTCCTGAGTCGAGTTTATGCCTCAGCGGCGAAGGGAAACCTTCGCCGCTTTTTTTTGCAGCAATCGGCCCCGTAATCCTCTTCTGATACCTATTTTACGTAACTAATAGTTGTCACTACGCCCTGCTTGTAAGATCATGTGCCGTTATACGTTGTTTACGCTTTGAGGAACCCGTGATGAGTGAGGCAGAAGCCCGCCCGACTAACTTTATCCGTCAGATCATTGATGAAGATCTGGCTACCGGTAAGCACACCACCGTTCACACCCGCTTCCCGCCGGAGCCGAACGGTTATCTGCACATTGGCCATGCGAAATCCATCTGCCTGAACTTCGGCATCGCCCAGGATTATCAGGGCCAATGCAACCTGCGTTTCGATGACACCAACCCGGTGAAAGAAGATATCGAATACGTGGAGTCGATTAAAAACGACGTGCAGTGGTTAGGTTTCCACTGGTCCGGGGACGTTTGCTACTCGTCTGACTACTTTGATCAGCTGCATCAGTATGCGGTTGAGCTGATCAACAAAGGCCTGGCCTATGTTGATGAACTCTCTCCTGATGAAATTCGTGAATATCGCGGCACCCTGAAAGCGCCGGGTAAGAACAGCCCGTATCGCGACCGCAGCGTGGAAGAAAACCTGGTGCTGTTCGAAAAAATGCGCAGCGGCGGCTTCGAAGAGGGCAAGGCCTGCCTGCGCGCGAAGATCGATATGGCGTCGCCGTTCATCGTGATGCGCGATCCGGTGCTGTACCGCATTAAGTTCGCTGAGCATCATCAGACCGGCAACAAGTGGTGCATCTACCCGATGTACGACTTCACCCACTGCATCAGCGATGCGCTGGAAGGCATTACCCACTCGCTGTGTACCCTGGAGTTCCAGGACAACCGTCGTCTGTACGACTGGGTGCTGGACAACATCAGCATCCCGGTTCACCCGCGCCAGTACGAATTCTCGCGCCTGAATCTTGAATACACGGTGATGTCCAAGCGTAAGCTGAACCAGCTGGTGACCGAGAAGCACGTGGAAGGCTGGGACGATCCGCGGATGCCGACCATCTCCGGTCTGCGTCGTCGCGGCTACACCGCCGAATCCATCCGCGAATTCTGCAAGCGCATCGGCGTGACCAAGCAGGACAACACTATTGAGATGGCGTCGCTGGAGTCCTGCATTCGCGAAGATCTCAACGAAAACGCGCCGCGCGCGATGGCAGTGATCGATCCGGTGAAACTGGTTATCGAGAACTACCCGCAGGGCGAAAGCGAAATGGTGGCGATGCCGAACCATCCGAACAAGCCGGAGATGGGCAGCCGCGAAGTGCCGTTCAGCGCGGAAATCTGGATCGACCGCGCGGACTTCCGTGAAGAAGCCAACAAGCAGTACAAGCGTCTGGTGCTGGGCAAAGAAGTGCGTCTGCGCAACGCCTACGTCATCAAAGCGGAACGCGTGGAGAAAGATGCCGAAGGCAATATCACCACTATCTTCTGCACCTACGATGCCGACACCCTGAGTAAAGATCCGGCTGACGGCCGCAAGGTCAAAGGCGTGATCCACTGGGTGAGCGCGGCGCATGCGCTGCCGGTAGAGATCCGTCTCTACGATCGCCTGTTCAGCGTACCAAACCCGGGTGCAGCGGAGGATTTCCTCGCGGTGATCAATCCGGAATCGCTGGTGATCAAACAGGGTTACGCGGAGCCGAGCCTGGCGCAGGCGGAAGCCGGTAAAGCTTACCAGTTTGAGCGTGAAGGTTACTTCTGCCTCGACAGCCGCTATGCAACCGCAACCAGTCTGGTGTTTAACCGCACCGTCGGTCTGCGCGATACCTGGGCGAAAGCGGGCGAATAACCGTTTCCCTACCGTCAAAGCGCCGCACTCTGCGGCGCTTTTTTTGTTTCAGAATCAGCCAATTACTCTTTTTATTTTCGCGAAGCGAATTAATTCTGTTTCAAACCGGAAATAAATAACGCTTCTGATATTTCCTGTCTCATACAAAAAACCAATGTAATCGCTTTCAGGTTTTACGTTTTTCCCTGATTTTGCAATGACTTCCATGACAAAATTATCAGAGATAAGACTGTAACAAAACGACATAAATTATGTGCGCTTTGTCATAATCTTAAGCTTTGCCTCACGAAAAACATTGATAATTCGCGTCACGAAAAATAGTCTATCTACAGTGGTTTCGCGGCCTTTTTCACCGCCCCACATTTTGCAGTGTTATTTATTTTTTTTAGCGAATGACCCCCTGGTCTTCGCCTTTTAAAACGTCAAAGAGGATATGCACATGCGTACGTTTAGTGGCAAACGTAGTACGCTGGCGCTGGCTATTGCCGCCGTCACCGCGATGTCGGGCTGGGTTGTGATTCCGCAGGCCAGCGCAGCAGGCTTTATCGATGATTCTACTTTAACCGGCGGTATCTATTACTGGCAGCGTGAGCGTGACCGTAAAGATGTGGCCGACGGCGACAAATACAAAACCAACCTTTCCCACTCCACCTGGAACGCCAACCTGGACTTCCAGTCCGGCTATGCCGCCGATATGTTTGGCCTTGATATTGCGGCGTTTACCGCGATTGAAATGGCGGAGAACGGCGACAGCGGCCACCCGAACGAAATCGCCTTCTCGTCGCGTAACAAAGCCTATGACGAAGACTACTCCGGCGATAAGAGCGGCATCAGCCTGTATAAAGCCGCTGCGAAATTCAAATACGGTCCGGCGTGGGCGCGCGCGGGCTACATCCAGCCAACCGGTCAGACCCTGCTGGCGCCGCACTGGAGCTTTATGCCGGGTACCTATCAGGGGGCGGAAGCCGGGGCCAACTTCGACTATGGCACCGCGGGCGCGTTAAGTTTCTCCTATATGTGGACGAACGAGTATAAAGCGCCATGGCATATCGAGATGGATGATTTCTACCAGAACGATAAGAAGACCAAAGTCGATTATCTCCACTCCGTCGGCGCCAAATATGATTTCAAAAACGACCTGGTGCTGGAGGCGGCATTTGGTCAGGCTCAGGGCTATATCGATCAGTACTTTGCTAAAGCCAGCTACAAGTTTGACGTCGCCGGCGCGCCGTTGAGCACCAGCTACCAGTTCTACGGCACTCGCGATAAGGTCAGCAACGGCGGGGTCAACGACATCTATGACGGCACCGCATGGCTGCAGGCGTTAACCTTTGGCTATAAAGTGGCGGATGTGCTGGATCTGCGTCTGGAAGGGACCTGGGTGAAGGCCGATGGCCAGCAGGGCTACTTCCTGCAGCGTATGACCCCGACCTACGCCTCCTCCAACGGTCGTCTCGATATCTGGTGGGATAACCGCTCCGACTTCAACGCCAACGGCGAAAAAGCGGTCTTCTTCGGCGCGATGTATGACATGAAAAACTGGGATATGCCGGGCTGGGCGTTTGGCGCGTCTTATGTGTACGCCTGGGATGCGAAGCCGGGCAAAATGTCCTCCCCGGACGCCTACTATGACGCTGATTACCGTCTGAAAGAGTCGGCCTACAGCCTGGATGCGCTGTATACCGTGCAGGAAGGCCGGGCGAAGGGCACGCTGTTTAAACTGCACTTTACCCAGTACGACAACCATTCCGATATTCCGAGCTGGAGCGGCGGCTACGGCAACATCTTCCAGGATGAGCGCGACGTGAAGTTCATGGTTATCGCCCCGTTCACAATTTTCTGATGCCTGCGCGGCGGGCGTGAGCCTGCCGCACCTCTGGGAGAACGACAATGAAAAAAATGCTGCTTATTGCCATGATGGCATCGGCTCTGGTGGCCTGCACCACGTCGCCGGCACCGAAAGAAGACACCAAACTGAAAGATGCCTATAGCGCCTGTATTAATACGGCGGAAGGCAATCCGGACAAAATTGAAGCCTGCCAGAGCGTACTGAATGTCCTGAAAGAGGATAAACAGCACCAGCAGTTTGCTAACCAGGAGAGCGTCCGGGTACTGGATTATCAGCAGTGTATCCAGGCTACCCGTACCGGTAACGATCAGGCGGTGAAAGCGCGCTGCGACCAGATCTGGAAAGAGATCCGCAGCAATAACACCACCCATTAAGCCAGACGGCAGCGGCAAACGGGCGGAGTCTATCTCCGCCCGTTTGTTTTTTTAGCGCTGACTCTCCGCCGGCTGATAGCCGCGACTCAGGCGCACGAACAGCAGCGCGGTGGCGATGAACCCGCACAGCGCAGCGCACATCAGCCACCATCCCGGCGCGCTTTTATCGCCGGTAAGCTCGACCAGGGCAGTGGAGATAGCCGGCGTCAGGCCGCCGAAGATGGCGGTGGCGAGGCTGAAGGCCAGCGAAAAGCCCACGGTGCGGACATAAACCGGCATCACTTCGGTGAGCGCCGCCACCATCGCGCCGTTATACATGCCCAAGAAGAAGGAAAACCACAACAGGACCAGCGTCATACGGGTGAAATCCGGCGCGGCGGTGAGCCAGTGCATCACCGGCCAGGTGGTGAGCAGCGCCAGCACGGTAATCCCCATCAGCACCGGGCGACGACCGATCCGATCGGAGATCGCGCCGCCAATCGGTAACCAGATAAAATTGGAGATGCCCACCAGCATGGTGACCAGCAGGCTGTCGCGGGCGCTGAGGTGCAGCACTGCTCTGCCGTAGGTTGGCGTATAGACAGTAATAAAGTAGAAAGTGGTGGTGGTCATCGCTACCAGCAGCGTCCCCGCGGTAATAATGCGCCAGTTTCTGGCGATGGTGGTCAGGATCTCTTTGGTATCCGGGCGATGTTTACGCTGCAGGAATTCCTCGGTCTCCTGCAGCGAGCGGCGCAGCACGAAAATCAGCGGAATGATCATACAGCCAATAAAAAAGGGGATGCGCCAGCCCCAGGCGGCAATCTCCTCATGTTCCAGCGTGGCGTTCAGCGCATAGCCGATCAGCGCCGCCATGATGATAGCCACCTGCTGGCTGGCGGACTGCCAGCTGGTATAGAAGCCTTTATTGCCCGGCGTAGCGATTTCAGAGAGATAGACCGACACTCCGCCAAGCTCGACGCCCGCCGAGAACCCCTGCAGCAGACGGCCCACTAACACGAGGATCGGCGCCAGCACGCCGATAGTCTGATAGCCAGGGACCAGGGCGATGAGTAGCGTCCCGCAGCCCATGATCGCCAGGGTGACCATCAGCCCTTTGCGGCGACCGATTCTGTCGATATAAGCGCCGAGCACCACCGCGCCGATAGGACGCATCAGGAAGCCCGAGCCAAATACCGCAAAGGTGAGCATCAGCGCCGCGAACTCGCTCTCCGCCGGAAAGAAGGTGCGGGCGATATAGGTGGCGTAAAAGCCAAACAGGAAGAAGTCGAACTGTTCGAGAAAATTCCCGCTGGTCACGCGGAGGATAGCGCCGACGGTGCCGGCGCGGGTGGGTTGTTGGGTCATAGGGGGTGCTCTCCATTGTCTTTATCTTGTTGTTATCGGGTGCAGAGGGGCAGGTCAGTCGCCGGCGACGCCCGCCTGTTTTCCGCGGCGTTTCTCAATCGCCCACTTGAGTAACGCCGCACAGCGATAAAATCCGTGGGCAAATTTTCCATACGGCAGGGTTAAGAACAGGGCCATCACCACCCCGAGGTGGATGGCGAGCAGGACGCCCATCCACGAAGTATCCCGCCCCGCCAGCAGCGCCAGGCCGGTGAAGCTGGTCAGCAGCAGCAGCAGAATAAATCCGCGATCCATCGGTTTCTGCCGCGCGTCGCCGTGCAGCGGCGAGCGGCGCAGGTTCAGCCACAGCAGGCCCGCCGGGCCGACCAGCAGGCCGATGCCGCCGAGGGTGCCGAGCAGCACCGGCAGGCTGAAGAAGGGGTAGGGGGCTTCCTGGCCGGCGATATAGTGATAGCCCGTGGCCACCACGGTGGCGGCGAAGCAGAGCATAAAGCCGTAGAAGGTGCAGTGGTGGAAACGGCGGCGCAGCAGGGTGAAGGCGTCATCGGCTTCGTTGCAGCCTTTCCCGTGCCCGCCGTCGAGATATTTCAGCGTCAGCGCATCATGGGATGCCTTCGCAATATCAATCGGTTGCGGCTGGCCCGGGGAGATCTCGCGCCAGAAGCGGATCACCCCGCTCATCAGTAAGCCAATCGCCAGCACAAAGACCGAACCAAACATCCACGCCAGCAGGTTATGGGGGAATATCTGGTAGAAGTCGCCCGCCAGCGGCGGATGGCGCAGCGAGCCTTTGAGCCCCATCGCCAGCAGCAGAAAGACAATCAGGCCGCCGACCAGCGCCAGCACGGTGGTCATGCCGGCCCGGCGGTACAGGCTGCTAAAGGCGGCGGGCTGGGCGTAGTGTTGATAGGTCTCGAGCCGGACTTCGGCCATCGCCTTCGGCACGTTAATGGCGAACTCGTGCGGTGGCGCATACTGGCAGGCATGCAGGCAAGCGCCGCAGTTATGGCACAGGTTAGCCAGATAGTTGATATCCGCCTTGCCAAAGGCCAGGCGCTGGGTCATCGCCGGGAACACGGCGCAAAACCCTTCGCAGTAGCGGCAGGCGTTACACACCTGCATCACCCGTTCGACTTCCGCCTCCGGTTCGGTGATGATCTGCGCGTCAATGATCAGCTTTTCAAGCGACTTCATGGTGTTTCTCCTGCTGCGCCGACCGGGCGGCTTGCTGGCCGGCGATGCGGCCGAAGGTGGTGCCGATCGACATCCCGACGCCGGCGGTGTAGCCCTTGCCCAGCACGTTGCCGGCCATCATTTCCCCGGCGACGAACAGATTACGGCTGGGTTGACCGGCGAAATGGACGGCGGCGGTGTCGTCGACGTAGAGCCCGAGGTAGGTGAAGGTGATCCCCGGACGCAGGGCGTAGCCGTAGTAAGGCGGCGTATCGATGGGGCGCGCCCAGTGGGTTTTCGCCGGCGTGAGGCCAGAGGTCGCGCAGTTATCCAGGCGGGTGTGATCGAACTGGCCCGGCGCGCAGGCGGCATTATAGTCGGCGATGGTTTGCGCTAAGCGTTCGCCGTCCAGCCCCAGCTGGCGGGCCAGTTCCGCGATGGTATTGGCCTGAGCGCCGGGAAAGACGGGGGGCATAAAGTGGCCGATGGCTTTGCTGTCGATGATCGAGTAGCCGATCTGTCCTGGCTGGTGGGCGACCAGTCGGCCCCAGATGGCGTAGCGTTTAGGCCAGAAATCTTCCCCCTCATCATAAAAGCGCACGGCATCGCGGTTGACCACCACCCCCAGCGAAACGCAGTCGACGCGGGTGCAGATCCCGCCGTCATAGAGCGGCGCCCGGGCGTCAATGGCGACGCAGTGGGACTGGGAAGGATCGCCGATGATATCGGCCCCGGCGTCGATCATAAACTTGAGCAGCCCCCCCTGGTTGAAGCGCGTGCCGCGGATGAGAAAGTTATCGGCGGGCCATTCGCCGCGGTCATTTTGCCCCCAGGCCTCGCGCAGCCACTCGCGGTTGGATTCAAATCCGCCGGCGGCGAGGACGCAGCTTCTCGCGACAATCCGTTCCTCGCCCGCCAGCGCGGCGACAAATTCACCGTTGCGCAGTTCCAGGGCCTGCACCGGCGTGTTGTAGCGGATCTGCACCCCCATCCGCTCTGCGCTGCGGTAATAGGCATTGACCAGCGCTTTGCCGCCGCCCATAAAAAAGGCGTTGGTGCGGGCCACGTGCAGGGCGCCGGAGAGCGGCGGCTGAAAGTTAACCCCGTGCTGACGCATCCAGTCCCGGCACTGTGACGAGGTGCGGATCACCAGCCGGGCCAGCGCTTCGTTGGTGTTCCCTTCGGTGACGCGCAGCAGATCCTGCCAGTACTCCTCTTCCGGATAGCTGTCGACCAGCACGTCCTGCGGCGCATCGTGCATACAGCGCAGGTTACGCGTGTGCTGCGAGTTGCCGCCTCGCCACTCCCGCGGCGCCGCCTCCAGCAGCAGCACCGAGGCGCCGGCTTCCCGGGCGGTTAAGGCGGCGCATAGCGCGGCATTGCCGCCGCCAATGACCAGTACATCCACCATTATCGGCTCCCTTACAATTTAATGATTTGTTAAATTTGTAATGGGAATGTAGGCGGTAACGGCGACGGGGCGCTATGGCGTAACGCTAAAGAGGGGTTTAGTTAACGTAAAGGGTGGCGCCTGGCCAGCGATCGGACTCCACCAGCTGGCGCATGACTTTGCTTAGTATGACCCGTGCCGCAAGGCCTGCCGGGGTGAGCTCATCATCCGACAGGCTGACCAGAAAATTGGGGCGGCTGAGGATCGGATTAGCGATGCCGATCACCCTCAGCGCCTGATGGTCGAGATGGGAAATAGCGGCCCCGGGCTGCAGAGTGGCGCCCAGTCCGCTGCGCACGGCCTGCATCAGCAGGGCCAGACCGTCAATGTCCGCCACCACCTCAACGCTGAGGCTGTGCTGCTGGCAAACCGCCTCCAGCCTGCCGCGCAGGCCGTGGCCCTGGCTTGGCATAATCAGCGGCAGGGTGGTGAGCTGGTCAGGGGAAACAGGGTCATCCGGCAGCGAGGCCAACAGCGCATGGGTGCCGATCAGGAACAGGCGCTCTTCGAGCACCGGTCTGGCGCTCCAGCGCAGGATCTTCTCCTGCTGGAAGACGATGGCTAAATCCAGCTGGCGGGTGTTGATCATCCGCTCCAGATTCCCGGAGAGGCTTTCCACCAGGTGCAGGCGGACGTCGGGGTAGCTCTCGCGCATCGCGTTGATGAACGGTACGCCAAGAACGGAGGCGGTGCTGGGGGCCATGCCGACGCTGACGTGGCCCGACAGCCGCGCCTCGCGGGCGGCGAGGATGGCATCATCGGCATGACGCAGCGCCAGCTGCGCCTGTGAGTAGAAAGCGAGGCCCGCGCTGGTGGGCGTCACGCCGCGAGAGGTTCGCTGCAGGAGGCGAATGGACAGCTCATTTTCCAGACGCGCGATCTGCTGGCTGAGCGCCGAGACGCCGATATTCAGATCGAGCGCGGCGCGGCCCATGCTGCCGGTTTCAACAATGCGCGTAAAATAGCGTAGCTGGCGAAGTTCCATATCAACTCTCCGGACAAAGCGGGGACTCGCGAGGGTCGCCGCCGGGACGTGAGCGGGAAGCGCGGCAGAAGCGCCCATAAAAAAGCCAACCGGCTGGTTGGCTTTTCAGAGCAGGCGAAGCAGGGAATTACTTTTCCACCGCGTCGTGGGCGTGTTCGTCCTCGCGGCAATCACCTTCCGCACAGTGACCGTACAGATACAGACTGTGGTTGGTCAGGCGGATGCCGTGACGGGAAGCGATTTCACGCTGGCGCGCTTCGATAGAGTCATCACTGAATTCGATCACTTTGCCGCAGTCGAGGCAGATCAGGTGATCGTGGTGATGCTGCTGGGTCAGTTCGAAAACGGATTTACCGCCTTCAAAATTATGACGAGTCACGATACCGGCGTCATCAAACTGGTTGAGGACGCGGTAAACGGTCGCCAGACCAATCTCTTCGCCCATGTCGATCAGGCGTTTATATAAGTCTTCCGCACTGACATGATGGTTATCCGGTTCCTGCAGCACTTCAAGGATTTTCAGTCGAGGAAGTGTGACTTTCAGGCCAGCCTTCTTTAATGCGGTATTGTTGTCAGTCATGCGGAATCTGTCCTGTTGCTAAACGATCTACTTCCTTCAACGGAAGTCATACAGAAATTAACCCGACGTAATGCGTCTCATTATAGAACTGCCACTGGTAAATGAAAACTGCAAGCATCGGGCCTGGTTTGCTGTCAAAAACGAGGCACCAGCTACAAACTGCGTCACGTGCCTCGTAGAATCAGAGGACATTGTACAGATATGTGATTAAAAGTTAAAAACTTGTAGCTATTAGTTTGATTGCTTTTGTCTATTAATACGACGCAACTCAATGATTGCGCCGCTTAATTATCAGGCGTTTTTGATTTCTTCGAGGTGCAGCTCTTCAGCCACCTGCTTCACCCACTTCTCAACGCGCTCGTTGGTCAGTTCCGGCTGACGGTCTTCATCAATGGCGAGGCCGACGAAGTGGTCGTCATCCGCCAGGCCTTTGGAGGCCTCGAAGTGATAGCCGGCAGTCGGCCAGTGGCCAACGATGGTCGCGCCGCGCGGCTCAATGATGTCGCGGATGGTGCCCAGCGCATCGCAGAAGTACTCTGCGTAGTCTTCCTGGTCGCCGCAGCCGAACAGCGCCACCAGCTTGCCGTTAAAGTCGATCTCTTCCAGCGTCGGGAAGAAGTCGTCCCAGTCACACTGGGCTTCACCGTAGTACCAGGTCGGGATGCCGAGCAGCAGGATGTCGTGGGCTTCCAGATCTTCTTTGCTGCTTTTGGCAATGTCGTGAACATCAGCAACATCTTTACCAAGCTGCTTTTGAATCATTTTTGCAATATTTTCGGTGTTGCCGGTGTCGCTGCCAAAAAAGATGCCGATGATTGCCATGAGTAAAATAACCTCTTGAAACTTAAATGATGTGGTAGGGACGCGATGCCCACAGATAACGGCAATCATAGCAGAACAGGCAAGGACGCGGAAACAGCAATCACGCCCGACTGCACACTCTGCTACATGAATGCGGATTTTTCGCGGAAAGTTAGACTTTTCCCTGGCTGCGCAGGGCGGTTAATTGCGTCATCAGCATCTCTTCGATGAGATCGCTGCGGCTCATATTACGCGCTTCCGCCAGTTCGTTAAGCGCATCGACCGCGTCGGCGTTGAGCTTTAGCTCCACGCGCTTCAGCCCGCGCACTTTATCGCGTTTCAGCTGATTACGTTTGTTGATGCGCAGTTGTTCATCGCGCGACAGCGGATTGGTTTTTGGTCTTCCCGGGCGACGCTCGTTTGCGAACAAATCTAATGTCGTACGGTCCGTTTGTTCTTTTGCCATGATTCTGAGTGACTTCGGGGAAACAAGCTGCCGGGCTCTAGCCGGCGCAGATAGCGCGCCATCATACATCAGGCGAACGGCTGCGCCAACGACCGCGGGCATTCTGCGGCGCGGTCGGGCATATTTTAGCCAATCAGGCGCCAATGCTCGTGAGATAGCGGCGGATCGCGCGCAACACCGCTTCGGGTTTCTCGGCATGGACCCAGTGTCCGGCGCCGGCGATGACGTGGGCCCGGGCCTGCGGGAACTGGGCCAGCAGCGCGTCGCGGTAGGCGTCGGTCACGTAGGGTGAGTTGCCGCCGGGAATAAACTGCGTCGGATGCGGCCAGGCCGGGATGGTTTCCCAGCCGACGATATGCGGGTACTGGTCCCACAGCACCGGGACGTTGAAGCGCCAGTCGCCATCGACGAAAGATTTCAGCAGGAACTGAATCACCCCCTCTTCCTGCAGATGTTCGCGCATCACCTGCGCCGCCTGCTGGCGGGTGCTGGCGGCGGATTCGCTGACGGCGCGGATAGCGGCGAAGATCTCATCATGGCGGCGAACATGATAATCCACCGGGGCGATATCGATCGCCACCAGACCGTTGATGCGCTCCGGCGCCAGGGCGGTCAGCGCCATCACCGCTTTGCCGCCCATCGAATGGCCGATAAAGGTGGCGCGCTCAATCTGGTGCGCGTCGAGCGTATCGAGCAGATCCTGCGCCATCGCGGGGTAGGTCATCTCTGGCGACCGCGGCGACAAACCGTGGTTGCGCATATCGACCTGCAGAATATCGTGGTCGGCGACCAGGTCGCGGGCGAGGATGCCCAGGTTGTCCAGGCTGCCAAACAGACCGTGGACCAGCACGATCGGGGAGTGGTTGTGCGGATTCTGTGCAGATTGCGCTCGGCTATTTAATTTCATGGCAAAGTTCTTTTTTTCGCTCCGTCGGGTTAGGGTATTATGTTGGACATTCTGCCATCCGGCTGCAAGACCCAGAAGTTTTCTGAGTTTTACCGCCATCCTGGTTTGACGCTATCCGCGGTTGGGATTTGTACTTATAATCCCAACGATTTGTATTCAGAAAAGATATCGCACTGGATTAAGATGAAAACAATTGAAGTTGATGATGAACTCTATCGCTATATTGCCAGCCACACTCTGCATATCGGCGAGAGCGCATCCGACATTTTACGGCGCATGCTGAAATTTTCCGCCGTTTCCCAACCGGCTACACAGGTCAGCAAAGCCGCGCCGGCGCTGGCGCCCGCGCCTGCCGTTGAGGTGAAACCCGCTAACCCGGCGAAAGATAAAGTCCGCGCCATGCGCGAGATGCTGTTATCTGATGAATACGCCGAGCAGAAGCGCGCCGTGAACCGTTTTATGCTGGTGTTGACCACCCTCTACTCCCTGGACAGTAAAGCATTTGCCGAGGCGACCGAGTCTCTGCATGGCCGCACGCGCGTCTACTTCGCGGAAGATGCGCGTACGCTGCTGAAAAGCGGTAATCAGACCAAACCGAAACAGGTTCCTGGTACACCGTGGTGGGTGATCACCAATACCAATACCGGCCGTAAATGCAGCATGATTGAGCACATCATGCAGTCGATGCAGTTCCCTGCGGAGCTGATTGAAAAGGTTTGCGGCACGATCTAGCTTTTTAACATTTGCACCAGAAGGATCAGGCAATGGCAATCGATAAACGTGCGGGGCAGCCTGCGCAACAGAGTGATTTGATTAACGTCGCCCAACTGACTGCTCAGTACTACGTGCTGAAGCCTGAAGTCGGTAATGCGGAGCATGCGGTCAAATTCGGCACCTCCGGCCATCGCGGCAGCGCGGCGCGTCACAACTTCAACGAACCGCATATCCTGGCCATCGCCCAGGCGATTGCGGAAGATCGTGCGAAGAACGGGATCACCGGTCCGTGCTATGTCGGTAAAGATACCCACGCCCTGTCCGAGCCGGCGTTTATTTCGGTGCTGGAAGTGTTAACCGCCAACGGCGTTGACGTGATCGTGCAGGAAAACAACGGCTTCACCCCGACGCCGGCGGTCTCCAACGCGATTCTGGTGCATAACAAAAAAGGCGGTCCGCTGGCGGACGGCATTGTGATCACCCCGTCACACAACCCGCCGGAAGATGGCGGTATCAAGTACAACCCGCCAAACGGCGGTCCGGCTGATACCAACGTCACCAAAGTGGTGGAAAACCGCGCCAACGAACTACTGGCCGCTGGCCTGCAGGGCGTGAAACGCCTTCCTCTGGACGCGGCGCTGGCTTCCGGCCACGTCAAAGAGCAGGATCTGGTGCAGCCGTTTATTGAAGGCCTGGCGGATATCGTCGACATGGCGGCGATCCAGAAAGCGGGCCTGACGCTGGGCGTCGATCCGCTGGGCGGTTCCGGTATCGAATACTGGAAACGCATTGGCGAGCACTACAAGCTCAATCTGACCATTGTGAACGACCAGGTAGACCAGACCTTCCGCTTTATGCACCTCGATAAAGACGGGGCCATCCGCATGGACTGCTCCTCGGAATGTGCGATGGCGGGCCTGCTGGCGCTGCGCGATAAGTTCGATCTGGCGTTTGCCAACGACCCGGATTACGACCGTCACGGGATTGTCACCCCAGCCGGGCTGATGAACCCGAACCACTATCTGGCGGTGGCGATTAACTACCTGTTCCAGCATCGTCCGCAGTGGGGCAAAGAGGTGGCGGTCGGTAAAACCCTCGTCTCCTCGGCGATGATTGACCGCGTGGTGAACGATCTGGGCCGCAAGCTGGTGGAAGTGCCGGTGGGCTTTAAGTGGTTCGTCGACGGCCTGTTCGACGGCAGCTTCGGTTTCGGCGGCGAAGAGAGCGCCGGGGCCTCCTTCCTGCGCTTCGACGGCACGCCGTGGTCCACCGATAAAGACGGTATTATCATGTGCCTGCTGGCGGCGGAAATCACCGCAGTGACCGGGAAAAACCCGCAGGAGCACTATAACGAGCTGGCGGAGCGCTTTGGCGCGCCGAGCTACAACCGTCTGCAGGCTTCCGCGACCTCCGCGCAGAAAGCGGCGCTGTCTAAGCTGTCGCCGGAAATGGTCAGCGCTGACACCCTGGCGGGGGATCCGATCACCGCCCGTCTGACCGCAGCGCCGGGCAACGGGGCGGCGATTGGCGGCCTGAAAGTGATGACCGACAACGGCTGGTTCGCGGCGCGTCCGTCAGGCACCGAAGACGCCTACAAGATCTACTGTGAAAGTTTCCTCGGCGAAGAACATCGCAAACTGATCGAAAAAGAAGCGGTAGAGATTGTCAGTGAAGTGCTGAAGAACGCCTAAAGGCGCACGACCATCAGGCCCCTCGCGGGCCTGATTTTTTTCGCAAGGATAGCGATGAAAATACAACGGAAGTCCCTGTTTTTGTTCTGGGCGTGGATGGATCTCTTTTTCGTCCTGCAATTCTTATGGTGGAATATTGCCCACCGCCGACTCCCTTTTTACGACGACCTGCTGGCTTATCTCCAGCTGCTGCACGCCTGGGGCGCTGCGGCGGTCTGGCTCTATCCGCTGAATGTGCTGCTGATTATCAGCATCCCGCTGTCGATGATCCTCTTATTCCGTCAGAGCCGCTATGGGCTGTGGCTGGCCTGGGGGCAGACGCCGCTCAGGCTGGTGTTTATGCAGCCTTCGCTTTCTTTGGGTCTGTGGCTGATTCAGGCCGCCGGCGTTCGGCATTTCGCGATCCTGGCTGGCTTCATGCTGCTCTCTGAAGGGCTGAAAATCGCCAGCCTCTGGTACTGCAGAGGCGGGGCTCAGGGCATAAAGCGATAGCCAATCCCGGTTTCGGTCAGCAGATGCTGCGGGCGCGCCGGATCGGCCTCCAGCTTTTGCCGCAGGTGACCCATATAGATCCGCAGATAATGGCTGTGCTCCACGGCGTTAGGGCCCCACACCTGGTTCAGCAGCTGGCGCTGGGTAAGCACTTTGCCGGGATTATTCAATAGCGCCGCCAGCAGGCGAAACTCGATGGGCGTCAGGTGGATCTCTTCGCTGCCGCGCAGGATGCGGCGGGCGGGGATATTGACCTCCAGGTCGGCGAAGCGCACCACCGGCTCGTCGGCCTGCGCCGCGCCGTGACGACGCAGTGCGACGCGCAGGCGGGCCTGCAGCTCGCCGATGCCAAAGGGTTTACTTAAGTAGTCATCGGCGCCGGCATCCAGGGCGGCAATTTTGTCGTGCTCTTCGCTACGCGCTGACAGGACGATAATCGGCATCTGACTCCACTGGCGCAGGTCGCGAATAAAATCAATGCCGTCGCCATCCGGCAGGCCGAGATCGAGGATCGCGAGGTCGGGCTTACGGGTGGCGGCTTCGATCAGCCCGCGCTGCAGGGTTTCCGCTTCAAATACGCGCATGCCGTCGGCTTCCAGCGCGGTGCGCAGAAAGCGACGGATAGCGTGTTCGTCTTCGATAATCAGAACGTTAATCACAATTCCTCAGATAGCTCTTCCAGTTCAGGGGGCGTTTCTCCCGGCAGTGTAACACGGAATGAGGCGCCGCCTTCCGGCCGGTTGCTGGCGGAGATGGTCCCGCCGTGGACGTCGACGATGGCCTGACAGATGGCAAGGCCCAGCCCGACGCCGGGGATCGCCGACTCTTTGTTGCCGCGGGCGAATTTATCAAAGATAGCCTGTTCCTGGCCCGCCGGGATCCCCGGACCATTATCCCATACCTCCAGCGACAGCTGCCGGGCGTCCGCTTCGGCGCGAATACCGATGTCCGCCCGGGCGCCGGCATACTTATGGGCATTCTCCAGCAGATTGATCAGCACCCGCTCGAACAGCGGCCCGTCGACATGCACCAGCTGCAGCGGGTCGGGTAAATCCAGTTGAACGTGCTGGCCGCCGAGGCTCGGCTCGAGCATACGCAGCGCGCTGCCGACCACTTCCTCCAGCGTCAGCCACTCCTTGTGCAGATTAAAGCCGCCGGACTGGATCCGCGCCATATCCAGCAGGTTGTTCACCAGCCGGGTGGTATTGAGCACATGCTGGCGGATTTCATTGGCCTGCGGGGCATGCTTCGAGCCCTCGCTGGCCAGATCGAGGGTCAGGATTTCCGCCTGGCCAAACAGCACGGTGAGCGGGGTACGCAGATCGTGGGACAGGGCGGCGAGCAGCGAGTTACGCAGGCTTTCGCGCTCGCTGGTCAGCCGGGCCTGCTCTTCGCTGGCGGTCAGGGTGAGACGCTCCAGGGCGCTGGCCACCAGCAGGGTGAAGGTCTCCAGCAGCCGCTGCTGCTCCGGGATCATCAGTTGGCGCAGATTCGCCGGCTCCACCACCAGCAGTCCCCAGGTGCGGGCGGCGCTCTTCAGGGGCAGGATCTGATACGGCACGCCGGGCAGGGTATCGGTGCCGGCGCCGGCGGGTTGCCCCTTATCAAAGCTCCAGCGGGCGATGGCGTCATCCCACGGCGTCAGCCCGGGCTGGAGGGTTAAGGGCAGCAGTTTCCCCTGGGCGTCCGGGAGCAGCAGCTGGCTGCGAGCCTGAAAGGTGGAGGCGATAAACCGCTCGCTGGTGGTGGCGATATCCTGCTGGCTACGACCCACTGCCAGCGCTTTGGACATTTCATACAGGTGGCGGGTACGCCGCTCGCGATAGCGCGCCACCCGCGCCTGGTAGCGCACGCCGGCGGTGAGGTTACCGATAAGCAGGCCAACGGTGAGCATCACGCCGAAGGTGAGCAGATACTGGACATCTGACACCGCCAGCGTGCCGCGCGGGGCGACAAAAAAGAGATCGAAGCTGATAACGTTGATCACCGTCGCCAGCACCGACGGCCAGCGGCCATAGAGCAGGGCGATGATCACCACCCCCAGCAGATAGAGCATGACCAGGTTGGCGGCTTCGAAGGCCATCAGCCACTGCATGGCCACCAGGGTAATGATGGCGCACAGGGCTACCGCCAACGCGCAGCCCTGCAGCTGCAGCCGCCATTTCTCCAGCGCCGGACGAGTGTCGCTGGCGCGCGCCGGAAGGGGGAAGGGCTTTTCATCCAGGGCGATGACCACCAGATCGAGGTCCGGCGCGTGACGAGCCAGACGGTCGGCGAAGCCGCTGCGATCCCACCAGCGGCGTTTGCTCTGGCGGCCGATGACAATTTTTCCGAGGTTATGTTCGCGCGCGTAATGGAGGACCGCTTTCTCTTCAGACGGGTCGGAGAGGGTGGCGGTTTCGGCGCCCAGCTCCTGGGCCAGACGCAGCGCGGCGAGGATGGCCCGCCGCCGGGATTCCGGCAGGCGGTGCAGGGAAGGCGTTTCGACATATACCGCATGCCAGACGCTGCCCAGACGGGCGGCGAGGCGGGCGGCGGTACGCACCAGCTTTTCGCTGCCGGTGTTGTGCCCGATACAGAGCAGAATGGCGTCGCGGGTGTGCCAGACTTTCTCCTGGCCCTGGCGGTCGCGCCAGGCGCGCATCTGCTCATCGACGCGATCGGCGGTACGGCGCAGAGCCAGTTCGCGCAGCGCAATCAGGTTCCCTTTGCGGAAAAAGTTCTCGATAGCGCGCTCGGCCTGGCCGCCGATGTAGACTTTGCCCTCATTGAGCCGCTGGCGCAGATCGTCAGGGGGGAGGTCCACCAGCACCACGTCGTCCGCGGCGTCAAAAAAGGGATCGGGGACGGTCTCCCGCACCTGCACGCCGGTGATCCCGCTGACGACGTCGTTCAGGCTTTCCAGATGCTGAACGTTAACCGTGGTGAAGACGTCAATCCCGGCCTCCAGCAGTTCGTCCACATCCTGCCAGCGCTTCGGATGGCGGGAGCCGGGGGCATTACTGTGCGCCAGTTCATCCACCAGAATCAGCGCCGGGCGGCGGGCAAGGGCGGCGTCGAGGTCGAACTCATACACGTAGCGCCCGCGGTGAGCGAGCCGCCGCGGCGGCAGGGTGCTCAGGCCCTGCAGCATCGCGGCGGTCTCTTTCCGGCCGTGGGTCTCCGCCACGCCAATCAGAATATCCAGCCCCTGGGCCCGCAGCCGCTGCGCTTCCGCCAGCATCGCCCAGGTTTTCCCCACCCCGGCGCAGGCGCCGAAGAAGACTTTCAGTTTGCCGCGATGCGGGGCGGCGGTGTGCTGCAGCAGGCGGTCAGGGTCCGGACGCAGCGGCTCGTCACTCATTTACTTATCCTTCAGGGCATCCAGCGCCATATTGAGTTGCAGTATATTGACCACCGGCTGGCCAAGGAAGCTCAGCAGCGGCGTTTGTGTGGCCTGGTTAACCAGCGCGGTCACCTGGTCGACGCTCAGCTGGCGCGCTTTGGCCACCCGGGGCGCCTGCCACAGTGCGGCGGCCGGGGTCAGGTTGTTATCGAGACCGCTCGCCGAAGTGGTGACCAGTTCGACTGGCACCCGCGGGTCGGCATCCGGGTTCGCGGCGCGCAGGGCCTGCACCCGCTCGCTCACCGCCTTATCCAGCGCCGGGTTGCTGGCGGCGAGGTTGCTGCCGCCAGAGGCCATCGGGTTATCCGCTGTCTCCGCGGTGGCTGACGGGCGGCCCTGGAAATAGCCTGCGGCGGTAAAGTTCTGGCCAATCAGCGCCGAGCCGCGCACCTCGCCGTTCAGGCGGATCAGCGAGCCATTGGCCTGTGAGTTAAACCACCACTGTCCCAGGCTGGTGGTCAGCAGAGGATAAACGCCGCCGGTGAGCAGGGTTAACAGAATAAATAGCACAAGTGCTGGACGAATCAATGACATAGTTTGTTCCTCACACCAGACCGCTCAGGGTCAGCAGCAGGTCAATGGCTTTAATACCGATAAAAGGCACCAGCAGACCGCCGAGGCCGTAGATCCACAGGTTGCGGCGCAGCATCGCCGAGGCGGAGAGCGGGCGATAGCTCACCCCTTTCAGGGCCAACGGGATCAGGAAGACGATGATCAGCGCGTTGAAGATAACGGCGCTGAGGATCGCCGACGATGGCGAATGCAGGCCCATCACGTTCAGCATCGCCAGCTGGGGATAGACCGCGGCAAACGCCGCCGGAATAATGGCGAAATATTTCGCCACGTCGTTGGCAATACTGAAGGTGGTCAGCGAGCCGCGCGTCATCAGCATCTGTTTGCCGATATGGACCACCTCAATCAGTTTGGTGGGGTTGGAATCCAGGTCGACCATGTTGCCCGCCTCTTTCGCCGCCTGGGTGCCTGAGTTCATGGCCACCGCCACGTCGGCCTGGGCCAGCGCGGGCGCGTCGTTGGTGCCGTCGCCGGTCATCGCCACCAGCCGACCTTCCGACTGATACTGGCGGATCAGCGCCAGCTTGGCTTCCGGCGTCGCTTCGGCGAGGAAATCGTCGACGCCGGCCTCGGCGGCGATCGCCGCGGCGGTGAGGCGGTTATCGCCGGTGATCATCACCGTTTTAATGCCCATTTTGCGCAGCTGGGCGAAACGCTCTTTGATGCCGCCTTTGACGATATCTTTGAGCGAAATAATCCCCAGCACCTTTTCACCTTCGGCAACCACCAGCGGCGTGGCCCCCTGGCGGGCGACCTCTTCCACCTGCTTCTCGACATCGGCAGGGAAGTGGCCGCCGTTGGCCTCCACGTGACGGCGAATCGCGTCCACCGAGCCTTTACGGATCATGCGCTGATCGATATTGATGCCGCTCATCCGCGTTTGCGCGGTAAAGGGGACAAAGGTGGCGTGCAGCGACTGCAGATCGCGTTCGCGCAGGTTGAAGCGCTGCTTCGCCAGCACCACGATGCTGCGTCCCTCCGGGGTTTCGTCTGCCAGCGAGGAGAGCTGGGCGGCGTCGGCGAGGGTTCGCTCTTCCACACCGCGCGCCGGCAGGAAAGCGGAGGCCTGGCGGTTGCCGAGCGTAATGGTCCCGGTTTTATCCAGCAGCAGGACATCGACATCGCCTGCGGCCTCCACCGCGCGGCCGCTGGTGGCGATCACGTTGGCGCCCAGCATACGGCTCATTCCGGCGACGCCGATCGCCGACAGCAGACCGCCGATGGTGGTCGGGATCAGGCACACCAGCAGAGCGACCAGCACGGTGACGCTCACCGCATTGCCGCTCCAGGCCGAGAATGGCCAGATGGTGGCGGTGGCCAGCAGGAACACCAGCGTCAGGGCGATCAGCAGGATCGTCAGGGCGATTTCGTTCGGCGTTTTACGGCGCTGGGCGCCTTCCACCATGGCGATCATCCGGTCGAGGAAGGTTTCTCCCGGGTTGACGCTGCAGCGGATCACCAGCCAGTCGGAGAGGATACGCGTCCCGCCGGTCACCGAGGCGAAATCGCCGCCGGATTCGCGGATCACCGGCGCGGACTCGCCGGTAATGGCGCTTTCGTCCACCGAGGCGCCGCCTTCGATGACTTCGCCATCGCAGGGGATAATATCCCCGGCTTCCACCAGCACCACGTCGCCTTTGCGCAGGTCTTCCGCCGGCACATGGTCGACCGTCGCGTCGTGCTGCGGGGCGCGCAGCTTACGGGCGAAGGCCGTTTTTTTCACCCCTTTCAGGCTATTGGCCTGGGCTTTGCTGCGGCCTTCCGCCATCGCTTCGGCAAAGTTGGCGAACAGCACGGTAAACCATAACCAGATACTGATGGCGGCGGTAAACGTGGCGCTGCCGGTCAGGGCGCCGCCAGCCATGGCGATGGCCAGCAGGGTGGTTAACAGGCTGCCCACCCAGACGATAAACATCACCGGATTGCGCCACTGCACCATCGGGCTGAGTTTTTTCACGGCATCCAGCAGCGCCTGGCGCACCAGCGTCGGCTCCAGCAGGGCTAATTGTTTGCGACTCATAACAGGGGGCTCCGCATCGCTCAAAGTAAGGAAAAGTGTTCGGCCAGCGGGCCAAGCGCCAGCGCAGGAATAAAGGTCAGGGCGCCCACCAGCAGCACGGTGCCGATCAGCAGACCGATAAACAGGGCGTCGTGGGTGGCCAGGGTACCGGGGCTGGCCGGTTGAATTTTCTTCGCCACCAGCGAGCCGGCGATAGCCATCACCGGAATGATGACGGCGAAGCGTCCAGCCAGCATGCAGAACGCCAGCAGCAGGTTCCAGAAGGGCGTCGCCGCGCCCAGGCCGGCGAAGGCGCTGCCGTTGTTATTGGCCGCCGAGGTGACGGCGTACAGCACTTCGCTAAAGCCGTGTGGTCCGGGGTTGAACATCCCGGCGCGGCCGGCCTCGGTCATCATCGCCAGCGCCGTGCCGAGCAGCACCAGCGTCGGGGTGACCAGAATGGCCAGGGCGATCATTTTCATTTCCCGGACATCGATTTTTTTCCCGAGGTACTCCGGGGTACGGCCGACCATCAGCCCGGCGATAAACACCGCCAGCATAACGAACAGCAGCATGCCGTACAGGCCCGAGCCGACGCCGCCGAACACCACTTCGCCAATCTGCATCAGCCACATCGGCACCATGCCGCCCAGCGCGGTGAAGGAGTCATGCATGGCGTTGACCGCGCCGCAGGAGGCGGCGGTGGTGATCACCGCGAACAGACTGCTGGCGAGAACACCAAAGCGGCTCTCTTTACCTTCCATATTCAGGCTGCTGTCGGCGCCCAGCGTCAGCAGGTGCGGGTTACCGCGGGTTTCCGCCCACATCACCACGGCGACGCAGAGGATAAAGATCAGCGTCATCGCCCACAGGATAGCGCGCCCCTGGCGGCGATCGCTCACCACCTCGCCGAAGGCGAAGCACAGCGCCGCCGGGATCAGGAAGATGGATAGCATCTGCACGAGATTGGTCAGCGCCGTCGGGTTTTCAAACGGATGGGCGGAGTTAGCGTTAAAGAAACCGCCGCCGTTGGTGCCCAGCAGCTTAATCGCTTCCTGTGAGGCGACAGGCCCCATCGGCAGCAGCTGGTGCGCCCCTTCGAGGGTGGTAAAGGGCTGGTAAGCCTGCAGGTTCTGCGGCACGCCTTGCTGAATAAAGAACAGGGCTACCAGCAGAGAGAGCGGCAGCAGCAGCCACAGGGTAATGCGCGTCAGGTCGACCCAGGCATTGCCGAGGGTGGACATTTTCTGTCGGGCGAAGGCGCGGGTCAGGGCGAAGACCACGGCGATGCCGGTGGCGGCGGAGAGGAAATTCTGCACCGTCAGCCCCACCATCTGGCTGAGATAGCTCATGGTGCTTTCGCCGGCGTAAGCCTGCCAGTTGGTATTACTGACAAAGCTGACCGCGGTGTTGAGCGCCAGATCCCACGGCAGCCCCGGCAGGTGCTGCGGGTTAAAGGGCAGCACGCCCTGGAGCATCAGCAGGGCAAACAGCGCCAGGCCGCCGAGGGCGTTAAACAGCAGGATCGCCAGCAAATACTGCAGCCAGCCCATCTCTTCGGCGCGGATCCCGGCCACGCGCCACAGAACGCGCTCGACGCCGGCCAGGCCGGGAAGCGGGATGTCGTTCACCATTCTCGCCAGACACATCCCCAGCGGGCGCGCCAGCGCCAGCAATACCAGCAGGTAGCTGGCTAATAATAAAAATCCCTGGGCCGCCATCAGAATGCCTCCGCATGTATCAAGGCATAAACCAGATAAGCCAGTAACAGGAACACCAGCCCAACGCCAGTGAGTACGCCTGCAGTCACAATCCACCTCCGGGTGTGTTTTTGATTTACCAGGAGAATAGAAATTACGGCGCAAAGATTTCGCAAAAATCCGCGGGCGCGGTGTAAAAAAAGTATAAAAATGGCAAAGGCACAATTTAACTGATGGTTAGTATTAATTTAACTTTTTCGTAACTAATTTACGGGATGAATGTAAATTAAGTATAAATACGTGCTTTTTAGTGGTCGGATGAGTAGTAAAATTACAACCAACGCGGTACTATTTTGCTCAAACAAACATGGTAATTTTTTACCGGCGCGACTTGCCGGCCTGACAAAGGGGAGAGAAATGATGGCGTTGTACAAAGCTTATCCTGCTCATATTATTTTGCTGCGTCGGGCTTTCGCCGTCGTGGCTGGCGTCGCGGCGCTGCCGGTGATGCTGTTCTGGAAAGATCGCGCCCGCTATTACAGCTGGCTGCACCGGGTGTGGTCGAAAACCAGCGAGCAGCCGGTGTGGATGGCGCAGGCGGAAAAAGCCGCTCACGACTTCTACTGATTCGCCCTGCTGCAATGAAAGCCAATAACCGCCGGTTGCCCCCGGCGGTTTTTTTTCGTCGCTTGTCTACACTCGTTGCAAGCGCCGCAGCGGAATTGGCAGGTGCTTATTTTGCCGGAGCGCGCTATTTTTTCCGGCTTAGATCATGAGATGAGTTTTGCTGACGGATAATGAGGAGTGATATGGCCACCCATCTGGTCTGGTTACGCACGGATTTACGCATTCACGATAACCTGGCGCTGGCCGCCGCCTGCCGCGATCCGCAGGCGCAGGTGCTGGCGCTCTATATTGCCACCCCAGGGCAGTGGCGCGAGCATCATATGGCGCCGCGGCAGGCCGCTTTTATCGCCAGCCATTTGCACAGTCTGCACGCCGCGCTGGCGGAGCGGGGCATACCGTTGTGGGTAGAAGAGGCGGACGATTTTAGCGCCAGCGTCGAGCGGCTGGCCCATTTTTGCCAGCAGCACCAGGTCAGTCACCTGTTCTACAACTATCAGTACGAATTCAATGAACGCCAGCGCGATGCCGCCGTTGAGAACACCTTGAGCGAAGTGATTTGCCAGGGATTTGACGACAGCGTCCTGTTGCCGCCCGGCAGCGTACTGACCGGCGGCGGCGAAATGTATAAAGTCTTCACTCCGTTTAAGAATGCGTTTATTCGCCGGCTACGGGAAGGGCTGCCGGCGTGCGTGGCCGCGCCAAAGCCGCGCGAGGCACCCGCCCGCCAGGCG
This sequence comes from Klebsiella sp. M041, assembly GCF_059759695.1. Lineage (NCBI taxonomy): Bacteria > Pseudomonadati > Pseudomonadota > Gammaproteobacteria > Enterobacterales > Enterobacteriaceae > Klebsiella > Klebsiella sp. M041. Next base: position 167,344 of record NZ_JCAXWU010000008.1, on the reverse strand, counting down.
CCGCCGCCGCCGGAGCTCAACTATCCGCAAACGCCGTTCGATGGGCTGCTGTTTGCCGCAGATGAAAAAACGGCGCTGGCGCGGCTGCGCGCGTTTTGTCAGCAACCGGCGGCGGATTATGAGGGGCAGCGCGACTTCCCGGCCGTGGAAGGGACCAGTCGCCTGTCGCCCTGCCTGGCCACCGGGGTGCTGTCGCCGCGCCAGTGCCTGCATCGGCTGCTGACGGAACACCCCGCCGCGCTGGACGGCGGGGCAGGCGCCACCTGGCTTAATGAGCTGATTTGGCGCGAGTTTTACCGCCATCTGATGGTCTACTATCCGAAACTCTGTAAAGGACGGCCGTTTGTCGCCTGGACCGATAAGGTCGCCTGGCGCGAAGAGGATGGCGCCCTGCAGGCCTGGCAGCGCGGGGAGACCGGCTTTCCGATTGTCGATGCCGCCATGCGCCAGCTTAACGCCACCGGCTGGATGCATAACCGGTTGCGCATGATCGTCGCCAGCTTCCTGACTAAAGATCTGCGCCTCGACTGGCGGGCAGGGGAGCGCTATTTCATGAGCCAGCTGATTGATGGCGACCTGGCGGCGAACAACGGCGGCTGGCAGTGGGCGGCTTCGACGGGCACCGACGCCGCGCCCTATTTCCGCATATTTAATCCCACCACCCAGGGCGAGAAGTTTGATAAGCAGGGGGTGTTTATGCGTCGCTGGCTGCCGGAGCTGGCAAAGGTGCCGGAGAAGGCGCTGCATCAGCCGTGGGCGTGGGCGGATAAACAGGGGATTACGCTGGATTATCCGCGCCCGATAGTCGATCACAAGCAGGCGCGGCAGGAGACGCTGGCGGCCTGGGAGGCCGCCAGAAAGGGGATTACTCCACCGCCAGACGGCGGGTCCTGACCTTCAGCGAGTGATACAGCCAGATGACCAGCACCACGCCGACGCAGGCCAGCGCGCCCCAGGTGATCTGGCTGAAGACGTTGATGTAGGCGTCAATGGAGTAGTTCACCGCCCCGGCGGCGTCGAATGACGCCTGCGAGGTCTGGTCGGCGATAACGCCGGCCAGATAGTTGGCGATGGCCCCGGAGAGCAGCATATAGATGCCGGTCAACACCCCGGTGACCCCCGGGATCTCAATGCGGGTGATTTGCGACATCGCGACCGGGTCGATAAACAGTTCGGCAAAACCCATCACCGCCAGCCCCAGCACCATCAGCGGCATGGACGACTGACCATAGGCCGCCGACCAGCGGGCGCTGAGGGTTAGGATGCAGAACCCGGCGCTCATCAGGCCCAGACCGAGGGCAAATTTTCCCCAGATGCGCACGGTGCGATTACCGCCGACGCTCTCTTTCACCAGCCACGCCAGCACCATGCCGCAGAGCATCACCGCGAAGGCATTGATCGACTGGAACATAGCGGTAGGGACTTCGTAGCTCATGATATGGCGGTTAACGAAGCGGTCAATATACAGGCTGATGGAGCTGCCGCCCTGTTGGGCGAAGGCCCAGAACAGTAGGCTGAAAGCGGTCAGGACGACGATCAGGCGCAGATCCTTGCGCTGTTTATCGGTCTCGGCGCGCAGGTAGATCCGCGCCAGCACCGCGAGGCCAATGGCCGTGGCCACGATCAGGGCATATACCGACCACTCCTGCCAGAACAGCACGGCAATCAGCAGCGGAGCAGTGACCAGCAGCACCAGCAGCCAGCCCCAGTTCGGCAGCAGGAAACGACGTGCGCACAGCGCCTGGCGGTTCACGCCGGCGGTATGCTGGAAGTGACGGTTGCCGCAGAGGAAAATCACCAGTCCCGCCACCATGCCGATGGCCGCCAGGGCAAAGCCCATCGCCCAGCTATACTCCTCCTGGACGTAGCCGCAGGCGATCGGCGCGATGATCGAGCCGATATTGCCCGCGGCATACATCAGCGAGAAACCGCCATCGCGACGCGGATCGGCGGGTTCGTACAGCTCGCCCAGCAGACAGCTGACGTTGGATTTAAACAACCCGTAGCCGCAGACGATGATCGCCAGCGACAGGTAGAGGAAGACCGGGGCGGTTTCGCTGGCCCCGAGCACCAGATGGCCAATGGCCATCAGCAGCGCGCCGAGCATGACCGCCATCCGGTTGCCTAACAGCTTATCGGCCAGATAGCCGCCGAGGATCGGCGTCACATAGACCAGCGAACAGTAGGCGCTGAACAGGGCGTAAGCGTGGTTATCGTCATATTTAAGCTGATTGGTGAGATAGAGGATCAGCAGGGCGCGCATGCCGTAGAAGCTAAAGTATTCCCAGATTTGCAGCGCCACGACGTAGTAAATCGCCCGCGGTTGCGATGATGTTGTCTTCATGAGAAGTGTGTTTCCTGGCGTAAAGCGAAAGTCGATCGTTCTGCATGAATAGCGTTTAATTAGTCATATTCATGGCTTGAGGGGCTTTCTGATTATTTAATATGCTTTATTAGTGCATAAATATACACGAATGCGCGGCGGGATGAATAGACAAATTGGGCTATTCGGTAAAAAGTCATCGTCAGTGTCGGAGGCGGACTATCGACGACCCGAATGGATCTGGTTATGTTATGCCTTTGTATACCCTGATTATCTGCTGGAGTGGCGATGAAAAATAGCGAACTGGAACAACTGATAAACGACAAGCTCAATAGCGCAGCCATCAGTGACTTCGCCCCTAACGGTCTGCAGGTGGAAGGGCGCGACACGGTGCACAAGATCGTCACCGGAGTCACGGCCAGCCAGGCGCTGCTGGATGAGGCCGTCCGCCTGCAGGCGGATGCGGTAATCGTCCATCACGGCTATTTCTGGAAAAACGAATCGCCAGTGATCCGCGGCATGAAGCGCCGGCGCCTGAAAACCCTGCTGGCCAACGATATCAATCTCTACGGCTGGCACCTGCCGCTGGATGCCCATCCCGAGCTGGGCAATAACGCGCAGCTGGCGCATCTGCTGGGGATTAACGTGCTGGGCGAAATCGAACCGCTGGTGCCCTGGGGCGAACTGTCGATGCCGGTGTCCGGCCTCGAGCTGGCCTCGTGGATTGAAGCGCGGCTGGGACGCAAGCCGCTGTGGTGCGGCGATACCGGGCCGGACACCGTCAGCCGCGTCGCCTGGTGTACCGGGGGCGGCCAGAGCTTTATCGACGCCGCGGCGCGCTTTGGCGTGGACGCGTTTATCACCGGCGAGGTGTCGGAACAAACCATCCACTCTGCCCGCGAGCAGGGCCTGCATTTTTATGCCGCCGGCCACCACGCCACCGAGCGGGGCGGCATTCGCGCCCTCAGCGAATGGCTGACGGAAACCACCGACCTGGATGTCACCTTTATTGATATTCCTAACCCTGCCTGACGGGAGAGAGAAAAGTGCAGCGAGCGCGTTGTTATCTGTTAGGAGAAACGGCTGTCGTGCTGGAGCTGGAGCCGCCGGTTACCCTTGAAAGCCAGCAACGGATCTGGGGATTAGCCCAGCGTCTGGCGAACCATGAAGAGGTGATTGACGCCATTCCCGGCATGAACAATATCACTGTGGTGCTCCGCCGCCCGCAGGAGGTGGCGTGGGAGGCGATAGACCGTCTGCAGCGCTGGTGGGAGGAGAGCCTCGCGATCGAGCCTGAGTCGCGCTCGCTGTCTGTTCCGGTCGTCTACGGCGGCGAGGCCGGACCGGACCTCGGGGTAGTGGCGCAGCACAGCGGCCTGAGTGAAAAACAGGTCGTGGAGCTGCACGCCTCGGTGGAATATCTGGTCTGGTTTATTGGTTTTCAGCCGGGATTTCCCTACCTGGGCGGGCTGCCTGCGGCGCTGGCGACACCGCGTCGCGCCGAACCGCGCGTGCTCGTTCCGGCCGGATCGGTGGGTATCGGCGGCGCGCAAACCGGTATCTATCCGCTGGCGACGCCCGGCGGCTGGCAGCTGCTGGGGCGGACCGCGCTGACGCTGTTCGACCCGGCGCGGAAGGAGCCTGCGCTACTGCGCGTGGGCGATAAAATTCGCTTTGTGCCGCAAAAGGAGGGGGTATGTTGACCTTGATCCGCGCCGGCCTGTACACCTCGGTACAGGACGGTGGACGAGAAGGCCTGCGCCAGTCTGGCATCAGCCGCTGCGGCGCCCTGGATTATCCCTCGCTGGTGATTGCCAATCTGCTGGTTGGCAACGAGGCGAATGCCGCCGGGCTGGAGATTACCCTCGGCCAAGTGGAGATCGAATTTGCCCGCAGCGGCTGGTTTGCGCTGACCGGCGCCGCCTGCGAAGCGACGCTGGACGGTAAAGCGGTCTGGGTGGGCTGGCGCACCGCCTACCGGGCCGGGCAGCGGCTGGTGCTGAAAACGCCGCAGCATGGCATCCGTAGCTATCTGGCGGTGGCGGGCGGGATTGCGGTCCCCGAGGTCCTTGGCTCGCGCTGCACGGATCTCAAGGCGGGGATTGGCGGTCTGGAAGGACGCCGCCTGCAGGACGGCGACAAGCTGAAGCTCGGGAAAGCCGCCCGCCGCTTCACCACCCCGCGCGGCGTCAAGCAGCTGCCGCTGGGCAACCGTATTCGTGCGCTGCCCGGGCCGGAGTACCATGAATTTGACGAGGCCTCGCAGGCGTCATTCTGGCGCGCCCCCTGGAAGCTCAGTCCGCAGAGTAACCGCATGGGGTACCGCCTGCAGGGGCAGCCGCTGAAACGCACCACCGATCGTGAAATGCTGTCGCACGGCCTGCTGCCGGGCGTGGTGCAGGTGCCGCACAACGGTCAGCCCATTGTGCTGATGAACGACGCGCAAACCACCGGCGGCTATCCGCGGATCGCCTGCATTATCGATGCCGATATGTACCAGCTGGCGCAGATCCCGCTGGGGCAGCCGATCCATTTCGTGGCCTGCTCGCTGGAGGAGGCGCTGAAGGCGCGGGCCGATCGCCAGCGTTATCTTGAACAACTGGCCTGGAGACTCCACGATGATGATTGATCTTAATGCCGATCTCGGGGAAGGCGGGGCGAACGATAGCGCGCTGCTCCAGCTGGTGTCATCGGCGAATATCGCCTGTGGTTTTCACGCCGGCGACGCCGGGCTGATGGTGCAGAGCGTGCGCGAGGCGCTGAAGTACGGCGTGGCGGTGGGCGCCCATCCGGGATATCCCGACCGGGAAAATTTTGGCCGCACGGCGATGGATCTGCCGCCGGAAACGGTCTATGCCCAGACGCTGTATCAGATTGGCGCTCTGGCGGCGATCGTTCAGGCGCAGGGCGGCGAGATGCAGCACGTGAAGCCGCACGGCATGCTCTACAACCAGGCGGCCAAATCGCCGCCGCTGGCCGACGCGATCGCCCGCGCGGTCCGCGATGTTAACCCGCAGCTGGTGCTGGTGGGTCTGGCGGGCAGCGAATTGATCCGCGCCGGACAGCGCTATGGCCTGACGACGCGTCAGGAGGTGTTTGCCGATCGCGGTTATCTGGCCGACGGCAGCCTGGTGCCGCGCAGCCAGCCCGGGGCGCTGATTGACAGCGAAGAGCAGGCCCTGGCGCAAACCCTCGAGATGGTGCAACACCACCGGGTGCGCAGCGTCAGCGGCGAATGGGCGAATGTGGTGGCGCAGACGGTATGTCTGCACGGTGATGGTCCGCATGCCCTCGATTTTGCCCGCCGTTTGCGGGCGGCGTTCGCCGGGCGCCATATTCTGGTCAGCGCTCAGCCTGAGGCTGAGATATGACAATCGGCATGACCGCGAAGGAGAGGATGGTGGCGGGAGTATTACTAACCGGTTTCGAACCCTTTGACGGCGAGACGGTGAACCCTTCCTGGGAAGTGGTGCAGCAGCTTGACGGCACTATGATTGCTGGCCAGCCGGTGACCGCCCGGCAGCTTCCCTGCGTGTTTGGCGAGGCGCTGTCGGCGCTCGACGCGGCGATAGAGGACCTGCAGCCGAAGCTGGTTATCGCGGTGGGGCAGGCCGGCGGTCGGGTCGATATCAGCGTCGAACGTGTGGCGATCAACGTCGATGATGCGCGTATCCCCGATAACAAAGGCCAGCAACCCATCGACACGCCGATCGTCGACGGCGGGCCAGCGGCGTGGTTCAGCACCTTGCCGATCAAAGCGATCGTCAGCGCGCTGCGCGATCGCGGGATCCCGGCCTCGGTGTCGCAAACCGCCGGCACCTTCGTCTGCAACCACGTCATGTACGGCCTGTTGCACAGGCTGCAGGGTCAGGCTGAGGTGAGAGGCGGTTTTATCCATATTCCATGGCTACCGGCGCAGGCGGCGGCCCATCCCGGCGAGCCGAGTATGGCGATCGCCACCGTGCGGGAGGCGCTGGAGACGGCCATTGCCGTGGCCCTGCGCCAGCCGGTGGACAGTAAACTGGGCGGCGGCGCCACCCACTGACAAAAGGATGACAGTATGCCGGAAGGTCCGGAGATCCGCCGCGCGGCGGATACACTGGAGGCGGCAATCAAAGACGAACCCTTAACCGACGTCTGGTTCGCCTTTCCCCGGTTGCAACCCTACCAAACCCCGCTGATTGGTCAGCGGGTTACCCATATCGACACCCGGGGCAAAGCCCTGCTGACCCGCTTCTCCGGCGGCCTGACCCTGTACAGCCATAATCAGCTGTACGGCGTCTGGCGCGTGGTTGACGCTGGCGAACAGCCCGCCTCTAACCGGGTGCTGCGCGTCAGGCTCCAGACCGCCAGCAAGGCGATTTTGCTCTACAGCGCGTCGGACATTGAGATGCTCACAGCGGAGCAGGTAGCCAACCATCCATTCTTGCTGCGCATCGGTCCGGACGTACTGGATATGACGTTAACCGCGGAGCAGGTGAAAGCGCGGCTGCTGTCGGCCAAATTCCGCCATCGTCAGTTTTCCGGCCTGCTGTTGGATCAGGCTTTTCTTGCCGGGCTGGGAAACTATCTGCGGGTGGAAATCCTCTGGCAGGTGGGGCTGACCGGGCAGCATAAGGCCTCGGAGCTGAATGCAATACAACTGGATGCGCTGGCGCACGCGCTGCTTGATATCCCGCGGCTTTCCTATCGCACCCGTGGCCAGCCCGATGACAACAAGCACCACGGCGCGCTGTTCCGCTTTAAGGTGTTCCATCGCGATGGCGAACAGTGCGAGCGCTGCGGGGGCGTGATTGAGAAGACGATGCTCTCCTCGCGGCCGTTTTACTGGTGCCCGCACTGCCAGCATTAAGCCGGCGGCCAGGCAGCGGCAGACCTCATCGTCAGGCATAAAAAAACGCGCCATCAGGCGCGTTTTTATCATCCGGACAGCGAGATTAACGCTTGATGTCGGACTGGAAATCGCGTTTTTCGTAGCCGGTATAGAGCTGACGCGGACGGGCGATTTTCATGCCATCGCTGTGCATTTCGTTCCAGTGCGCAATCCAGCCCACGGTACGCGCCATGGCAAAGATAACGGTAAACATGGAGGACGGAATACCCATCGCTTTCAGGATGATACCGGAGTAGAAGTCGACGTTCGGGTAGAGTTTCTTCTCGATGAAGTACGGGTCGTTCAGCGCGATATGCTCCAGCTCCATGGCCACCTGCAGCAGGTCGTCTTTGGTGCCCAGCTCTTTCAGCACTTCATGGCAGGTTTCACGCATCACGGTGGCGCGCGGGTCGTAGTTTTTGTAGACACGATGGCCGAAGCCCATCAGGCGGAAAGAGTCATTCTTGTCTTTCGCACGACGAACAAATTCCGGAATGTGCTCAACGGAGCTGATCTCTTCCAGCATTTTCAGCGCCGCTTCGTTGGCGCCGCCGTGCGCTGGTCCCCACAGGGAGGCGATACCGGCTGCGATACAGGCGAACGGGTTAGCGCCGGAAGAGCCCGCGGTACGTACCGTCGAGGTCGAGGCGTTCTGTTCGTGATCGGCGTGCAGGATCAGAATACGGTCCATTGCGCGCTCCAGCACCGGATTGACTTCGTACTCTTCGCACGGCGTGGCGAACATCATGCGCAGGAAGTTGCCGGCGTAGGAGAGGTCATTGCGCGGATAAACAAACGGCTGGCCGATAGAATACTTGTAACACATGGCTGCCATTGTCGGCATTTTGGACAGCAGGCGATAGGCGGCAATTTCACGGTGACGCGGGTTATTCACGTCGAGGGAGTCGTGATAGAACGCCGCCAGGGCGCCGGTGATCCCGCACATAACGGCCATCGGGTGAGAATCGCGGCGGAACGCATGGAACAGACGAGTAATCTGCTCATGGATCATGGTGTGGCGGGTGACGGTGGTTTTGAATTCGTCATATTCGGCCTGGGTCGGTTTTTCACCGTTTAGCAGAATGTAACAAACTTCAAGATAGTTTGATTCGGTCGCTAACTGGTCGATCGGGAAGCCACGGTGCAGCAGGATCCCCTCGTCACCATCGATAAACGTAATTTTAGATTCACAGGAAGCGGTAGATGTGAAACCTGGGTCAAAAGTAAATACGCCTTTTGAACCAAGACTACGAATATCAATAACATCCTGACCGAGCGTGCCTTTTAGCACATCCAGTTCAATAGCAGTGTCACCACCCAGGGTGATTTTTGCTTTAGCATCAGACATTTATGGTCTCCTTAGCGCCTTTATTGCTTAAGACTGCCGGGTGGTGGATTTGCTTTCGGCCCGCGCCCGTATACGTTACCAGTTTGTTATGTTGCACACAGCTCTGCGTCAGCGAAAAGGGCAGGGTACAGAGCAACGGCGCTTGATGGCACGTTCTTCAGGGCTGCGGTGAAACAACAGCAAATCAGCGTTTTAGCAGTCCGAATATTAAAACCTGTATACCACTAATAACTGTCCTGATTACATCGGTCAATACTGACACACTGTTACATAACTTATTCTCAGGTGAAAGCATGACCTCATAACTTTTGAGCATTATTGCATTTAACTGGTAATGGTTGTAACAAGAATGTTTAATATTTGTCAAATCAGGTGATTAAAAATTAAAAAAATGTTGTTATCGTGACCTTGATCACTGTTCCGGAGAAAACCCAACAAACTATATGTAGGTTAATTGTAATGATTTTGTGAACGGCCTATACTGCGGCCAGGTCTCCGGAACACCCTGCAATCCCGAGCCACCCAGCGTTGTTTAGTGATGTTTTAATGCCTGAAAAGACGTTTTAACATGACTTCTGGTTATAGAAAGGACGCTGTCTGACCCGCAAGCAGACCGGAGGAAGGAAACAATAAGAACAGCATGTGGGCGTTATTCATGGTAAGAAATGTGAAAAAACAAAGACCTGTCAATCTGGATCTACAAACGATACGGTTCCCAATCACGGCGATAGCGTCCATTCTCCATCGCGTTTCCGGTGTCATCACCTTCGTGGCGGTCGGAATTCTGCTTTGGCTGCTGGGCACCAGCCTCTCCTCCCCAGAAGGTTTTCTGACGGCGGCCTCGATCATGGATAGCTTCTTTGTGAAGTTCATCATGTGGGGCATTCTCACCGCGCTGGCCTATCACGTCGTTGTTGGTATCCGCCATCTGATGATGGACTTTGGCTACCTGGACGAAACCCTCGAAGCAGGGAAACGTTCCGCCAAGATTTCTTTTGTTATTACTGTCGTGCTTTCACTTCTCGCAGGAGTCCTCGTATGGTAAGCAACGCCTCAGCACTGGGACGCAACGGCGTACATGACTTTATTCTGGTCCGTGCTACCGCCATCGTTCTGACCCTCTACATCATCTACATGGTTGGCTTCTTCGCGACCACCGGTGAAATCTCATGGGAAGTGTGGACCGGATTCTTTGCCTCCGGCTTCACTAAAGTCTTCACTCTGCTGGCTCTCGTTTCCATTCTTATCCATGCCTGGATCGGGATGTGGCAGGTGTTAACGGACTACGTTAAACCACTGGCTCTGCGCCTGGTTCTGCAACTGGCTATCGTTGTGGCGCTGGTGGCTTACGTTCTTTATGGATTTGTTGTGGTGTGGGGTGTGTAATGAAATTGCCAGTCAGAGAGTTTGATGCTGTTGTCATCGGTGCCGGCGGCGCAGGTATGCGCGCGGCGCTGCAAATTTCCCAGAGCGGACAGACCTGTGCGCTGCTCTCCAAAGTTTTCCCGACCCGATCGCACACCGTATCCGCGCAGGGTGGTATCACCGTCGCGCTCGGTAACTCCCATGAAGATAACTGGGAATGGCATATGTACGACACCGTAAAAGGGTCGGACTATATCGGCGACCAGGACGCCATCGAATATATGTGTAAGACCGGCCCGGAAGCGATTCTCGAGCTGGAGCACATGGGCCTGCCGTTCTCCCGTCTTGACGACGGCCGTATTTATCAGCGCCCGTTCGGCGGCCAGTCGAAGAACTTCGGCGGCGAGCAGGCGGCGCGTACCGCGGCGGCGGCTGACCGTACCGGCCACGCCCTGCTGCACACCCTGTACCAGCAGAACCTCAAAAACCACACCACTATCTTCTCCGAATGGTATGCCCTCGATCTGGTGAAAAACCAGGACGGCGCGGTGGTGGGTTGTACCGCCCTGTGCATCGAGACCGGCGAAGTGGTCTACTTTAAAGCCCGCGCCACCGTGCTGGCGACCGGCGGCGCAGGCCGTATCTATCAGTCCACCACCAACGCCCACATCAACACCGGTGACGGCGTCGGGATGGCCATCCGCGCCGGCGTGCCGGTGCAGGATATGGAAATGTGGCAGTTCCACCCGACCGGTATCGCCGGGGCCGGGGTTCTGGTCACCGAAGGTTGCCGCGGCGAAGGCGGTTATCTGCTGAATAAACACGGCGAGCGCTTTATGGAGCGTTATGCGCCGAACGCGAAAGACCTGGCGGGTCGTGACGTGGTGGCGCGTTCCATCATGATCGAGATCCGCGAAGGCCGCGGCTGCGACGGCCCGTGGGGCCCGCACGCGAAACTGAAACTGGATCACCTGGGTAAAGAGGTTCTGGAATCTCGTCTGCCGGGTATCCTTGAGCTGTCCCGCACCTTTGCTCACGTCGATCCGGTGAAAGAGCCGATCCCGGTTATCCCAACCTGCCACTACATGATGGGCGGTATTCCGACCAAAGTGACCGGCCAGGCGCTGACCGTCAATGAGAAGGGCGAAGACGTGGTGATCCCGGGTCTGTTCGCGGTGGGCGAAATCGCCTGCGTATCGGTCCACGGCGCCAACCGTTTGGGCGGCAACTCGCTGCTCGACCTGGTGGTCTTCGGCCGCGCGGCGGGCCTGCATCTGCAGGAGTCTATCGCCGAGCAGGGCACGCTGCGCGACGCCAGCGAATCCGATATCGAAGGCTCGCTGGACCGCCTCAACCGCTGGAACAACACCCGTTCCGGTGAAGATCCGGTGGCGATCCGCAAAGCGCTGCAGGAATGTATGCAGCATAACTTCTCGGTGTTCCGCGAAGGTGATGCGATGCACAAAGGTCTGGAACAGCTGAAAGTGATCCGCGAGCGCCTGAAAAACGCCCGTCTCGACGATACCTCCAGCGAGTTCAACACCCAGCGCGTTGAGTGCCTGGAGCTGGATAACCTGATGGAAACCGCGTACGCGACCGCCGTATCCGCTAACTTCCGTACCGAGAGCCGTGGCGCCCACAGCCGCTTCGACTTCCCGGATCGTGATGATGAAAACTGGCTGTGCCATTCCCTGTATCTGCCAGAGTCGGAATCCATGACGCGTCGTAGCGTCAACATGGAACCGAAACTGCGTCCGGCATTCCCGCCGAAGATTCGTACTTATTAATGCGGAGACAGGAAAATGAAACTCGAGTTTTCAATTTATCGCTATAACCCGGATGTTGACGACGCTCCGCACATGCAGGATTACACCCTCGACGCGGAAGAAGGTCGTGACATGATGCTGCTGGATGCGCTGATCCAGCTGAAAGAAAAAGATCCGTCGCTGTCGTTCCGCCGCTCCTGCCGTGAAGGGGTCTGCGGTTCCGATGGCCTGAACATGAACGGGAAAAACGGTCTGGCGTGCATCACGCCGATCTCCGCGCTTAATCAGCCGGGCAAGAAGATTGTTATCCGCCCGCTGCCAGGATTACCGGTTATCCGTGATTTGGTGGTGGACATGGGGCAATTCTATGCACAATATGAGAAGATTAAGCCTTACTTGTTGAATAATGGGCAAAATCCTCCGGCTCGCGAGCATCTGCAGATGCCTGAGCAGCGTGAGAAGCTCGATGGCCTGTACGAGTGTATTCTGTGCGCATGTTGTTCGACCTCGTGCCCGTCGTTCTGGTGGAACCCGGACAAGTTCATCGGCCCGGCAGGCCTGCTGGCCGCGTATCGCTTCCTGATCGACAGTCGCGATACCGAAACCAGCGAGCGTCTGGACGGCCTGAGCGATGCTTTCAGCGTATTCCGCTGTCACAGCATTATGAACTGCGTCAGTGTGTGTCCTAAGGGGCTGAACCCGACGCGCGCCATCGGCCATATTAAGTCGATGCTGCTGCAGCGCAGCGCGTAAGTTGTTTTAGTTGCCGGATGGCGACGTAAACGTCTTATCCGGCCTACAGGAGCATATTTTGTAGGCCTGATAAGCGAAGCGCCATCAGGCAATAGATATAGCAGGAAATCTTTAAAAACCGCCAAATATGTACCAGTAATCAAGGCGTTCAGAGCGAGGTAAGGCGGCAACTGAACGCATCCCCGGGAGCATAGTGAACTATGTGACCGGGGAAAGTGAAGGCAGCTAACGCAACCGCAGCCTGAACGCCGAAGATTAATGGCAGTTTTTAAAGGTTCCTTAGCGGATAGAAACCACAACTCGTCCGCAACAAGTGAACCCCGGCACGTGCACTCGGTGTGCGTGGTAGTTTCTACGGCGAAATAAGCATATGAATGCTTAAGGGATCACGATGCAGAACGGCGCAATGAAAGCCTGGCTGGACTCTTCTTATCTCTCTGGTTCGAACCAGAGCTGGATAGAACAGCTCTATGAAGACTTCTTAACCGATCCTGACTCTGTTGACGCCAACTGGCGTTCAATGTTCCAGCAGTTACCTGGCACCGGAGTTAAACCGGATCAATTTCATTCCAAAACGCGTGATTATTTCCGTCGACTGGCGAAGGATGCCTCACGTTACACTTCTTCGATTTCCGACCCAGACACCAATGTGAAGCAGGTTAAAGTCCTGCAGCTTATCAACGCATACCGTTTCCGTGGCCACCAGCATGCGAATCTCGATCCGCTGGGGCTGTGGAAGCAAGAGAGAGTGGCGGATCTCGATCCGGCCTACCACGATCTGACCGAGGCCGATTTCCAGGAAAGCTATAACGTAGGTTCATTTGCCATCGGTAAAGACACGATGAAGCTGGGCGAGCTGATTGCCGCCCTTAAGCAAACCTACTGCGGCTCCATCGGCGCGGAATACATGCATATCACCTCTACCGAAGAAAAACGCTGGATCCAGCAGCGCATTGAATCGGTAGCCGGCAAAGCGAGCTTTACCGCGGAAGAGAAAAAACGTTTCCTCGGCGAACTGACTGCCGCGGAAGGGCTGGAGCGCTACCTCGGCGCCAAATTCCCGGGGGCGAAGCGCTTCTCGCTGGAGGGTGGCGACGCCCTGATCCCCATGCTCAAAGAGATGATCCGCCATGCGGGTAAGAGCGGCACCCGTGAAGTAGTGCTGGGCATGGCGCACCGTGGCCGTCTGAACGTGCTGGTCAACGTGCTGGGTAAAAAACCGCAGGACCTGTTCGACGAGTTTGCCGGCAAACATAAAGAACACCTCGGTACCGGCGATGTGAAGTACCACATGGGCTTCTCTTCCGATATAGAAACCGAAGGCGGTCTGGTGCACCTGGCGCTGGCGTTTAACCCGTCGCACCTCGAGATCGTCAGCCCGGTGGTGATCGGTTCCGTACGCGCCCGTCTGGATCGTCTGGACGAGCCGAGCAGCAACAAGGTTCTGCCGATCACTATCCACGGCGACGCCGCGGTGACCGGCCAGGGCGTGGTTCAGGAAACCCTGAACATGTCCAAAGCCCGCGGTTACGAAGTGGGCGGGACCGTGCGCATCGTTATCAACAACCAGGTGGGCTTCACGACCTCTAACCCGCTGGATGCGCGTTCGACCCCGTACTGCACCGACATCGGTAAAATGGTGCAGGCGCCGATTTTCCACGTCAACGCCGACGATCCGGAAGCGGTCGCTTTCGTCACCCGTCTGGCGCTGGATTTCCGCAATACCTTCAAACGCGATGTCTTCATCGACCTGGTGTGCTACCGCCGTCACGGCCATAACGAAGCCGATGAGCCGAGCGCAACCCAGCCACTGATGTATCAGAAGATCAAAAAGCACCCGACCCCGCGCAAAATCTATGCTGACAAGCTGGAGCAGGACAAGGTCGCGACCCTGGAAGATGCTACCGAGCAGGTTAACCTCTACCGCGATGCGCTGGATGCCGGCGAATGCGTGGTGAAGGAATGGCGTCCGATGAACATGCACTCCTTTACCTGGTCGCCGTACCTCAACCATGAGTGGGACGAGAGCTATCCGGATAAAGTGGAGCCGAAGCGTCTGCAGGAGCTGGCCAAACGCATCAGCACGGTGCCGGAAGGTATCGAAATGCAGTCCCGCGTGGCGAAAATTTACGCCGACCGCCAGGCGATGGCGGCAGGTGAGAAGCTGTTCGATTGGGGCGGCGCTGAAAACCTGGCCTACGCCACGCTGGTTGACGAAGGTATTCCGGTGCGTCTGTCCGGAGAAGACTCCGGTCGCGGCACCTTCTTCCACCGTCATGCGGTGATCCATAACCAGACCAATGGTTCAACCTACACCCCGCTGCAGCATGTCCATAACGGTCAGGGCCAGTTCCGCGTTTGGGACTCCGTGCTGTCTGAAGAAGCGGTGCTGGCGTTTGAATATGGTTACGCCACCGCAGAGCCGCGCACCCTGACCATCTGGGAAGCGCAGTTTGGCGACTTCGCCAACGGCGCGCAGGTGGTGATCGACCAGTTCATCTCCTCCGGTGAGCAGAAGTGGGGCCGGATGTGCGGCCTGGTGATGCTCCTGCCGCACGGCTACGAAGGCCAGGGCCCGGAGCACTCCTCCGCCCGTCTGGAGCGTTATCTGCAGCTGTGCGCTGAGCAGAATATGCAGGTATGCGTGCCGTCCACGCCGGCGCAGGTGTACCACATGCTGCGTCGTCAGGCGCTGCGCGGTATGCGTCGTCCGCTGGTGGTGATGTCGCCGAAGTCGCTGCTGCGTCATCCGCTGGCGGTCTCCAGCATGGATGAGCTGGCAAACGGCACTTTCCTGCCGGCCATCGGTGAAATCGATCAACTTGATCCGCAGGCTGTGAAGCGCGTGGTGCTGTGCTCTGGTAAGGTTTACTACGACCTGCTGGAACAGCGCCGTAAAAACGAGCAAAAAGATGTCGCTATCGTTCGTATCGAGCAGCTCTATCCGTTCCCGCATCAGGCGGTGCAGGATGCGCTGAAAGCGTATGCGCACGTACATGATTTTGTCTGGTGCCAGGAAGAGCCGCTCAACCAGGGCGCATGGTACTGCAGCCAGCATCACTTCCGTGAAGTGATTCCGTTTGGGGCCTCTCTGCGTTATGCAGGCCGCCCGGCCTCCGCCTCTCCGGCGGTAGGGTATATGTCCGTTCACCAGAAACAGCAACAAGATCTGGTCAATGACGCGCTGAACGTCGATTAATTAAAGGATACACAATGAGTAGCGTAGATATTCTGGTTCCCGACCTGCCTGAGTCCGTAGCTGACGCAACCGTCGCCACCTGGCACAAAAAACCGGGCGACGCGGTCGTCCGTGACGAAGTCCTGGTCGAAATCGAAACTGACAAAGTGGTACTGGAAGTACCGGCATCAGCGGACGGCATTCTGGATGCAGTGCTGGAAGACGAGGGCGCTACCGTCCTGTCTCGCCAGATCCTTGGCCGCCTGCGCGAAGGTAACAGCGCAGGTAAAGAAAGCAGCGAAAAAGCCGATGCGAAAGCGTCCACGCCGGCGCAGCGTCAGCAGGCCTCTCTGGAAGAGCAGAACAACGATGCGCTGAGCCCGGCGATCCGTCGTCTGCTGGCTGAACACAACCTCGACGCGGCGGCCATCAAAGGCACCGGCGTCGGCGGCCGCCTGACCCGCGAAGATGTCGAGAAACATCTGGCGAAAGCCCCGGCGGCGGCAGAAGCCAAAGCGCCAGCCGCTGCCCCGGCAGCCGCGCCGGCGCCGCAGCTGGGCCACCGCTCTGAAAAACGCGTCCCGATGACCCGCCTGCGTAAACGTGTGGCCGAGCGTCTGCTGGAAGCGAAAAACTCCACCGCCATGCTGACCACGTTCAACGAAGTCAACATGAAGCCAATCATGGATCTGCGTAAGCAGTACGGCGACGCGTTCGAAAAACGTCACGGCATCCGTCTGGGCTTTATGTCCTTCTACGTGAAAGCGGTGGTGGAAGCGCTGAAACGCTATCCGGAAGTGAACGCCTCTATCGATGGCGACGACGTGGTGTACCACAACTACTTCGACGTCAGCATGGCCGTATCCACTCCACGCGGCCTGGTCACCCCGGTTCTGCGTGACGTTGACCTGCTGGGCATGGCGGATATCGAAAAGAATATTAAAGAGTTGGCGGTGAAAGGCCGTGACGGCAAGCTGACCGTAGACGACCTGACCGGCGGTAACTTCACCATTACCAACGGCGGCGTGTTCGGCTCCCTGATGTCCACGCCGATCATCAACCCACCGCAGAGCGCCATCCTGGGTATGCATGCCATTAAAGACCGTCCGATGGCGGTGAATGGCAAGGTAGAGATCCTGCCGATGATGTACCTGGCGCTCTCCTACGACCACCGTCTGATCGACGGACGTGAATCGGTAGGCTTCCTGGTGGCGATTAAAGAGCTGCTGGAAGATCCGACCCGTCTGCTGCTGGACGTGTAGTCAGCAAGCGTATTACCTACCGTAGGCCGGATAACACGCGTTAACGCCGTTATCAGGCCTACAGGTTTAAAGATAATTACACCCTGAAGGATGGACTGAACACATGAACTTACATGAATATCAGGCAAAACAACTTTTTGCCCGCTATGGCTTACCGGCGCCGGTGGGTTATGCCTGTACTACTCCGCGTGAAGCAGAAGAAGCCGCTTCAAAAATCGGCGCGGGTCCGTGGGTAGTGAAATGTCAGGTTCACGCTGGTGGCCGCGGCAAAGCGGGCGGTGTGAAAGTGGTGAAGAGCAAAGAAGAGATCCGCGCATTTGCCGAGCACTGGCTGGGCAAACGTCTGGTGACCTATCAAACAGATGCGAACGGCCAGCCGGTTAACCAGATCCTGGTTGAAGCGGCGACCGATATTGACAAAGAGCTGTACCTGGGCGCGGTCGTGGACCGTAGCTCCCGTCGCGTAGTGTTCATGGCCTCTACCGAAGGCGGCGTGGAAATCGAAAAAGTGGCGGAAGAGACCCCGCACCTGATCCACAAGATCGCCATCGATCCGCTGGCGGGCCCGATGCCTTATCAAGGTCGTGAACTGGCGTTCAAACTGGGTCTGGAAGGTAAACAGGTTCAGCAGTTCACCAAGATCTTCATGGGTCTGGCGACCATTTTCCTGGAGCGCGACCTGGCGCTGATCGAAATCAACCCGCTGGTTATCACTAAGCAGGGCGACCTGATCTGCCTCGACGGCAAACTGGGCGCTGACGGCAACGCGCTGTTCCGCCAGCCGGATCTGCGCGAAATGCGCGACCAGTCGCAGGAAGATCCGCGTGAAGCGCAGGCGGCGCAGTGGGAACTGAACTACGTCGCGCTGGACGGTAACATCGGCTGCATGGTTAACGGCGCAGGCCTGGCGATGGGTACCATGGACATCGTTAAACTGCACGGCGGCGAACCGGCTAACTTCCTCGACGTGGGCGGCGGTGCGACCAAAGAGCGCGTCACCGAAGCGTTCAAAATCATCCTTTCTGATGACAACGTGAAAGCGGTGCTGGTGAACATCTTCGGCGGTATCGTGCGTTGCGACCTGATCGCTGACGGCATCATCGGTGCGGTAGCGGAAGTTGGGGTTAACGTTCCGGTCGTGGTTCGTCTGGAAGGTAACAACGCCGAACTGGGCGCGAAAAAACTGGCTGACAGCGGCCTGAATATTATTGCAGCGAAAAGTCTGACGGACGCAGCACAGCAGGTTGTTGCCGCAGTGGAGGGGAAATAATGTCAGTTTTAATTAATAAAGATACCAAGGTTATCTGCCAGGGCTTCACCGGTAGCCAGGGGACCTTCCACTCTGAACAAGCGATCGCTTACGGTACGCAAATGGTTGGCGGCGTGACGCCAGGCAAAGGCGGCACCACTCACCTGGGCCTGCCGGTGTTCAACACCGTGCGCGAAGCCGTTGAAGCGACCGGCGCCACCGCGACCGTGATCTACGTTCCGGCGCCGTTCTGCAAAGATTCCATTCTGGAAGCGATTGACGCGGGCATTAAGCTGATTATCACCATCACCGAAGGTATCCCGACGCTGGATATGCTGACGGTGAAAGTGAAACTGGACGAAGCGGGCGTGCGTATGATCGGCCCGAACTGCCCAGGCGTGATCACGCCGGGCGAATGCAAAATCGGCATCATGCCGGGTCACATTCACAAGCCGGGTAAAGTGGGCATCGTTTCCCGTTCCGGTACCCTGACCTATGAAGCAGTTAAGCAGACCACCGACTACGGCTTCGGTCAGTCCACCTGCGTGGGCATCGGCGGCGACCCGATCCCGGGCTCTAACTTCATCGATATCCTGAAGCTGTTCCAGGAAGACCCGCAGACCGAAGCGATTGTGATGATCGGTGAGATCGGCGGTAGCGCGGAAGAAGAAGCGGCTGCCTACATCAAAGAGCACGTGACCAAGCCGGTTGTCGGTTACATCGCCGGCGTGACCGCGCCGAAGGGCAAGCGTATGGGCCATGCTGGCGCCATCATCGCTGGCGGTAAAGGTACTGCCGATGAGAAATTCGCAGCCCTGGAAGCAGCCGGTGTGAAAACCGTTCGCAGCCTGGCCGATATCGGCGAAGCGCTGAAAGCTATCATCAAGTAAACCCTCTCTGCTTATCCGCAAGCAGAAATCTGTCCGATTTCGACATGGTTGGCCACCGTCAGGTGGCCTTTTTTTTGGCCGTTGTCCGCTTCTTCCGTACGCCGCTGCGTCAGTAAACCCTGCGTTTGGCAAAAACCTTATCTATCATATTGATTTTATGAATTATTTCATAAATATTATCGACGCGCGGTTGTCGGAAATGAAAATTTGCCCTGGTCGTACCGCAGGGTAACGAAACAGACAGTAAAAAAAAGAGTGGGGGAGGGGAGAAGAAAGCAGGAAAAAATACTGTGAGCGGTCTAGCATTAATCGGATCGGCTCTTTTTTTTATTTTTTTCCTGTGGCGTTAAATAATATTACCTATGATTCTCATCTTTCCCTTTTTAGTAACCAATCAAGGCATACTTTAAACACAGCATTAACATTGGGTTTACCAATATTCTTTATTGAGCTACATAATTAACACGTAGAGTAAAAATTGATTTATATCAATACTTAATGCTTGGAAAAATCCTTCAAAAAACGTTAAATTGTCTCAAGTCAAATTGGCCTAAACCGGCCATCTTCGCTATATATTGATCACCGTCGAAAAATGTAAAACTGGAACAATAAAAACATATTTATTGTAAGGTTATTGCGGCGTAATATATTGGGGAATCAATTGGGTTTTTCGTTAACGTATTTGTAACCTTGTCCTGGCGTGGTTTCACTTTCGGTTGAAACCCGCTCCGGGCGGGCGACAAATAAAAATTTGTATTGGGGCATGCGTATGAGCCAGAGCTTCTCGGTTCATTTTCGGAGTCTTCATGCGATGAGCAAGGAGTCATGATGTTAGATATAGTCGAACTGTCGCGCTTACAGTTTGCCTTGACCGCGATGTACCACTTCCTGTTTGTGCCACTGACGCTCGGTATGGCGTTCCTGCTGGCCATCATGGAAACGGTCTACGTCCTTTCCGGCAAACAGATTTATAAAGATATGACCAAATTCTGGGGCAAGTTGTTTGGTATCAACTTCGCGCTGGGTGTGGCGACCGGTCTGACCATGGAGTTCCAGTTCGGGACTAACTGGTCGTATTACTCACACTACGTGGGCGATATCTTCGGTGCGCCGCTGGCCATTGAAGGTCTGATGGCCTTCTTCCTCGAATCCACCTTTGTAGGTCTGTTCTTCTTCGGTTGGGATCGTCTGGGTAAAGTTCAGCACATGGCCGTCACCTGGCTGGTCGCTCTGGGCTCCAACCTCTCCGCGCTGTGGATCCTCGTCGCTAACGGCTGGATGCAGAACCCTATCGCATCGGACTTCAACTTTGAAACCATGCGTATGGAGATGGTCAGCTTCTCCGAGCTGGTGCTCAACCCGGTTGCTCAGGTGAAATTCGTTCACACTGTGGCGTCTGGTTATGTCACCGGTGCGATGTTTATCCTGGCTATCAGCTCCTGGTACATGCTGAAAGGCCGTGACTTTGCCTTTGCTAAGCGCTCCTTCGCCATCGCAGCCAGCTTCGGTATGGCGGCGATCCTGTCCGTTATTGTGCTGGGTGACGAATCCGGTTACGAAATGGGTGACGTGCAGAAAACCAAACTGGCGGCTATCGAAGCAGAGTGGGAAACCCAGCCTGCGCCGGCGGCCTTTACCCTGTTTGGTATTCCCGATCAGAATGCGCAAACCAACCACTTCGCCATCCAGATCCCCTACGCGCTGGGCATCATTGCCACCCGCTCGGTGGATAAGCCGGTTATCGGTCTGAAGGATCTGATGGTTCAGCACGAAGAGCGTATCCGTAACGGCATGAAAGCCTACGCGCTGCTGGAGCAACTGCGCGCCGGTTCCACCGACCAGGCCGTTCGCGACCAGTTCAATAACGTGAAGAAAGATCTTGGCTATGGTCTGCTGCTGAAACGCTATACCCCGAACGTCGCTGACGCCACGGAAGAGCAGATCGCCAAAGCCACCAAAGACTCTATTCCAAGCGTCGCACCGCTGTACTTCGCCTTCCGTATCATGGTGGCGTGCGGCATCCTGATGCTGTTGATTATCGGCGCCTCCTTCTGGAGCGTGATTCGTAACCGTATCGGCGAGAAAAAATGGCTGCTGCGCGCCGCGTTCTATGGCCTGCCGCTGCCGTGGATTGCCGTGGAGTCGGGCTGGTTTGTTGCCGAATACGGCCGTCAGCCGTGGGCGATTGGTGAAGTCCTGCCGACGGCGGTGGCCAACTCGTCGCTGACCGCGGGCGATCTGATCTTCTCTATGTTGCTGATCTGCGGTCTGTACACGCTGTTCCTGGTGGCTGAACTGTTCCTGATGTTCAAGTTTGCCCGCAAAGGACCTAGCAGCCTGAAAACCGGCCGCTATCACTTTGAACAGTCCTCTGCGGCTATTCAGTCGGCACGCTAAGACAGGAGTCGTCAAATGATCGATTATGAAGTATTGCGTTTTATCTGGTGGCTGCTGATTGGCATCCTGCTGATTGGCTTCGCCGTCGCCGACGGGTTCGACATGGGGGTGGGCATGCTCACCCGCTTCCTCGGCCGTAACGACACCGAGCGTCGGATTATGATCAACGCCATCGCCCCGCACTGGGACGGTAACCAGGTGTGGCTGATCACCGCCGGCGGCGCGCTGTTCGCTGCCTGGCCGATGGTCTACGCCGCGGCGTTCTCCGGTTTCTATGTGGCGATGATTCTGGTGCTGGCCTCGTTGTTCTTCCGTCCGGTCGGTTTCGACTACCGTTCCAAGATCGAGGACACCCGCTGGCGCAACATGTGGGACTGGGGCATCTTCATCGGCAGCTTCGTGCCGCCGCTGGTGATTGGCGTGGCCTTCGGCAACCTGCTGCAGGGCGTGCCGTTCCATGTCGACGAATACCTGCGTCTGTTCTATACCGGTAACTTCTTCCAGCTGCTGAACCCGTTTGGTCTGCTGGCCGGTATTGTCAGCGTGGCGATGATCCTCACCCAGGGCGCGACCTACCTGCAGATGCGTACCGTAGGCGAACTGCATCTGCGCACCCGCACCGTCTCCACGGTGGCGGCGCTGGTGACGCTGGTCTGCTTCGCGCTGGCGGGCGTGTGGGTCTACTACGGCATCGACGGCTATGTGGTGAAATCGGTAATTGACCATACCGGCCCGTCTAACCCGCTGACCAAAGAAGTGGTGCGTGAAGCTGGCGCGTGGATGGTGAACTTTAACAATATGCCAGCGCTGTGGGCGATCCCTGCCCTGGGCGTGGTGCTGCCGCTGCTGACCGTCGTTTCGACCAAAGCGGATAAAGGCGCATGGGCATTCCTGTTCTCCTCGCTGACCCTGGCCTGCATCATTCTGACTGCCGGTATCGCGATGTTCCCGTTCATCATGCCGTCCAGCACCATGCTGAACGCCAGCCTGACGATGTGGGACGCGACCTCCAGCCAGCGGACGCTGAACCTGATGACCTACGTGGCGATTGTCTTCGTGCCGATCATTCTGGGCTACACCAGCTGGTGTTACTGGAAGATGTTTGGCCGCATCACCCGTGAAGACATCGAAAAGAACACCCACTCGCTGTACTAAGGTAAGGAGCTATATATGTGGTACTTCGCATGGATTTTGGGAACGCTTCTTGCCTGTGCCTTTGGGGTGATTACCGCGCTGGCGCTTGAGCACGTGGAAGCCACCAAAGCAGGTAAAGAAGAACACTGATGAGTATTATCGTGATGCGATATACGAAATCATTCGGGTTGCATCGAGGCGGCAAGTCTGTGAATCCCCAGGAGCTTACACCAGTAAGTGACTGGGGTAAGCAGACGTAGCCAACAAAGAGGCGACGTGAATGATAAAGTATATGTATGCGATAATGGACAAGCGCCCGTTAAGGGCGCTTTCCTTGTTGATGGCGCTGCTGCTGGCAGGCTGCATTTTCTGGGATCCGTCGCGCTTTGCCGCGAAGACCAGCGAGCTGGAAATCTGGCACGGTTTCTTGCTGATGTGGGCGGTTTGCAGCGGCGTAATTCACGGCGTGGGCTTCCGCCCGCGTGCCGTTCACTGGCAGGGGATTTTTTGTCCGCTTATCGCTGATATCGTGCTCGCTTTAGGTCTCTTCTTTTTCTTCTTTTGAATAAGAGATCTCTGTTAATGCTATGGGCTTGCATAAGCCCATAAAAATTTACGCCCCGTTTACTTTCCCCCATTCCAAACCACCTTTCCCGCGCGTATAGTAGCGAAGTTTGAAAGCTCTAACCTTTTTTTGCATTACCGGGATGTAAAGTGAATACAACGCTGTTTCGATGGCCGGTTCGGGTCTACTACGAAGATACCGACGCCGGTGGTGTGGTTTACCACGCCAGTTACGTCGCTTTTTATGAAAGAGCACGCACAGAGATGCTGCGCCACCATCACTTTAGTCAACAGGTTCTGTTGGCTGAACGCGTTGCCTTCGTGGTTCGCAAAATGACGCTGGAGTATTTTGCCCCCGCCAGACTCGACGACATGCTCGAAGTTCAGACGGAAATTACCTCGATGCGCGGCACCTCTTTGGTTTTCACGCAGCGAATCGTCAACGCCGAGAATACAGTGTTAAACGAAGCTGAGGTTCTCATTGTGTGCGTTGATCCACTCTTAATGAAGCCACGTGCGCTTCCCAAGTCTATTGTCGCGGAGTTTAAGCAGTGACTGACATGAATATCCTTGATTTGTTCCTGAAGGCGAGCCTTCTGGTTAAACTTATCATGTTGATTTTGATTGGTTTTTCTATCGCTTCCTGGGCTATCATTATTCAGAGAACGCGTATCCTTAACTCGGCCGCGCGCGAAGCTGAAGCGTTCGAGGACAAATTCTGGTCCGGGATTGAACTGTCCCGTTTGTATCAGGAGAGCCAGGGGCGTCGCGATAATCTGACCGGTTCGGAGCAGATCTTCTACAGCGGCTTCAAAGAGTTTGCGCGCTTGCATCGGGCCAACAGCCATGCGCCGGAGGCGATCGTCGAAGGGGCATCGCGCGCGATGCGTATTTCGATGAACCGCGAGCTGGAAACGCTGGAGACCCATATTCCGTTCCTCGGCACCGTAGGCTCCATCAGCCCGTATATCGGTCTGTTCGGCACCGTCTGGGGGATCATGCACGCCTTTATCGCCCTTGGCGCGGTGAAGCAGGCCACCCTGCAGATGGTGGCGCCGGGTATCGCCGAAGCGCTGATCGCCACCGCGATCGGTCTGTTCGCCGCTATCCCGGCGGTGATGGCGTACAACCGCCTGAACCAGCGGGTGAACAAGCTTGAACTGAATTACGACAACTTTATGGAAGAGTTCACCGCTATTCTGCACCGTCAGGCCTTTACCACCAGCGAAAGCAATAAGGGGTAAGCCATGGCCAGAGCACGTGGACGCGGACGTCGCGAACTGAAGTCCGAGATCAACATCGTTCCGCTGCTGGATGTCCTGCTGGTGCTGTTGCTGATCTTTATGGCAACGGCGCCGATCATTACGCAGAGCGTGGAAGTCGATCTGCCGGACGCCACGGAATCGCAAGCGGTGAAAAGCAATGACGATCCGCCGGTGATTGTGGAAGTCTCCGGGGTAGGGCAGTACAGCGTGAAAGTGGGGCAGGAGACGCTGTCCCAGCTGCCGCCGGAGCAGGTGATTGCCGAAGCGAAGCGTCGTCTTGAAGCCAATGAGAAAACGGTATTCCTGATCGGCGGTGCGAAAGACGTCCCTTACGATGAAATTATTAAAGCGCTGAACCTGTTGCATAGCGCAGGGGTTAAATCGGTCGGCTTGATGACCAAACCTATTTAATCGCTTCAGGTAGGTGCGTCCGCACGGCGTTCGGCGGCGAGTATCGCTCGCCGTCGGTGCGCATCGCGGGTACAGGCGAACAGTTTTTGGGAACCGATAGTGTCAAAGGCAACCGAACAAAACGACAAGCTTAAACGAGCGATCATCATTTCAGTCGCGCTGCACATCATACTGATCGCGCTGCTGATATGGAGTTCGTTTGACGAGCATCTGGATGCCTCTGCCGGCGGCGGCGGGGGATCGTCGATTGATGCCGTCATGGTCGATCCGGGGGCGGTGGTAAACAATTATAACCGTCAGCAACAGCAGCAGGCCAGCGCACGTCGCGCCGCTGAACAGCGTGAAAAACAGGCGCAGCAGCAGGCGGAAGAGTTACGTGAGAAGCAGGCGGCGGAACAGGAACGGCTGAAACAGCTCGAACAGGAGCGGCTGCAGGCGCAGGAAGCGGCGAAAGAAGCGAAGGAACAACAGAAGCAGGCTGAGGAAGCCGCTGCCAAGGCTGCCGCGGCGGCGAAAGCCAAAGCGGATGCGCAGGCCAAAGAAGCGCAGGAAGCGGCGGCCAAAGCGGCCGCCGAGGCGAAAGCGAAGGCGGATGCCCAGGCGAAAGCGGCTGAACTGGCGGCAGCGAAAGCGGCGGCTGACGCGAAGAAACAGGCCGAAGCCGCCGCCGCGAAAGCGGCTGCCGATGCGAAGAAACAGGCGGAAGCCGAAGCGGCGAAAGCCGCGGCAGAGGCACAGAAGAAAGCGGAAGCGGCAGCGGCGAAGAAAGCGCAACAGGAAGCGGAGAAGAAGGCCCAGCAGGAAGCGGCTAAGCAGGCAGCGGCTGAAAAAGCGGCAGCAGAAAAAGCCGCCGAAAAAGCCGCTGAGAAGGCCGCCGCGCAAAAAGCGGCCGCGGAGAAGGCCGCCGCCGAGAAAGCCGCCGCAGCTGAAAAAGCCGCGGCAGCCAAAGCGGCTGCTGCTGAGAAGGCGGCGGCTGATAAAGCGGCCAAAGCGGCAGCAGCAAAAGCCGCGGCAGCGAAGAAAGCGGCTGCCGCGAAAGAAGCGGACGGCGTGGACGACCTGCTCGGCGATCTGAGTTCAGGTAAGAATGCGCCGAAAGGTAGCACCAGCGGTAGCACAGGGGGCTCTTCACCTGCTAAAGGAAGTAAACCGGGGCAGGGCGGTGCGTCTCAGGCGGAGATTGCCAGCTATATTTCGCAGGTGCAGGCCGCGATTAAAGGACATCTCTATGACTGGGATACGTACAAGGGTAAAGTATGTACGTTGCGCGTAAACCTGGCTCAGGATGGAACGTTGTTGAGTGTGAAATCGGAAGGCGGCGATCCGGCGTTCTGCCAGCAAATGCTGGCGGCCACCAGTCGGATGAGCAAATTCCCTAAACCGCCGTCGCAGGCTGTTTATGAAACGTTCAAAAATGCGCCACTGGACTTCAAACCTTAAGCGCTTTTCCCCCCCGCGTCAGCGGGGGGAAAGAAAATAGGGCGGTCATGGGTTTTGGTAGTTTTGTGTATTTGAGTTTGTTAACATTCTGCTAAATTATCGTGGGCTTTTCGCCCGGATAAGGGAGATATGATGAAGCAGGCATTACGAGTAGCATTTGGTTTTTTAATGCTGTGGGCGGCGGTGCTGCACGCAGAAGTACGTATCGAGATCACCCAGGGGGTGGACTCGGCGCGCCCCATCGGCGTGGTACCGTTCCAGTGGGCCGGCCAGGGCGCTGCGCCGGAAGATGTTGGCGGTATCGTGGCGGCTGACCTGCGCAACAGCGGTAAATTCAACCCGCTGGATCGCTCGCGTCTGCCGCAGCAGCCGACCAGTGCCCAGGAAGTGCAGCCTGCTGCCTGGTCTGCGCTGGGTATTGACGCCGTGGTTGTCGGCCAGGTGACGTCAAACCCGGATGGTTCTTATCAGGTAGCTTATCAGCTGGTGGATACCGGCGGTGCGCCGGGCACAACGCTGGCGCAAGGCTCTTTCAAAGTCACTAAACAGTACCTGCGCTATGCCGCGCACACTGCCAGCGACGCGGTATTTGAAAAGCTGACCGGTATTAAAGGCGCCTTCCGGACTCGTATCGCCTACGTGGTGCAGACCAATGGCGGTCAGTTCCCGTATGAGCTGCGCGTTTCCGATTATGATGGCTACAACCAGTTTGTGGTTCACCGCTCCTCCCAGCCGCTGATGTCCCCGGCCTGGTCACCGGACGGTTCAAAACTGGCTTACGTCACCTTCGAAAGCGGTCGCTCTGCGCTGGTGGTGCAGACCCTGGCGAACGGCGCTGTGCGTCAGATTGCCTCCTTCCCGCAGCACAACGGCGCGCCGGCGTTCTCGCCGGATGGTTCTAAACTGGCCTTCGCGCTGTCGAAAACCGGTAGCCTGAACCTGTACGTGATGGATCTGGGCTCGGGTCAGATTCGTCAGGTGACCAACGGTCGCAGCAACAACACCGAACCAAGCTGGTTCCCGGACAGCCAGAACCTGGCCTTCACCTCTGATCAGGCCGGTCGTCCGCAGGTGTATAAAGTCAATATTAATGGCGGCACGCCGCAGCGTATCACCTGGGAAGGTTCGCAGAACCAGGACGCTGACGTGAGCGCGGATGGTAAAACGATGGTAATGGTCAGCTCGGCCGGCGGCCAGCAGCACATTGCCAAACAAGATCTGGAAGCGGGTGGTGTACAGGTTCTGTCATCAACGTTTTTAGACGAAACGCCAAGTCTGGCACCTAACGGCACTATGGTAATCTACAGCTCTTCTCAGGGGATGGGATCCGTGCTGAATCTGGTTTCTACAGATGGGCGTTTCAAAGCGCGTCTTCCGGCAACTGATGGACAGGTAAAATCGCCTGCCTGGTCGCCGTATCTGTGATAATAAATAATTGATTATTAAAGGAATCAAAGAAATGCAACTGAACAAAGTGCTGAAAGGGCTGATGATCGCTCTGCCGGTTATGGCAATCGCGGCATGTTCTTCTAACAAGAACGCCAGCAACGACCAGAGCGGTGAAGGCATGCTGGGTGCCGGCACTGGTATGGACGCTAACGGTAACGGCGGCAACATGTCTTCTGAAGAGCAAGCTCGTCTGCAGATGCAGCAGCTGCAGCAGAACAACATCGTTTACTTCGATCTGGACAAGTACGATATCCGTTCTGACTTCGCTGCAATGCTGGACGCGCACGCTAACTTCCTGCGCAGCAACCCGTCCTACAAAGTGACTGTAGAAGGTCACGCGGATGAGCGCGGTACCCCGGAATACAACATCGCGCTGGGTGAGCGTCGTGCTAACGCCGTTAAGATGTATCTGCAGGGCAAAGGTGTTTCGGCCGATCAGATCTCCATCGTTTCTTACGGTAAAGAAAAACCAGCAGTACTGGGTCATGACGAAGCGGCATATGCCAAAAACCGTCGCGCCGTACTGGTTTACTAAGAGAATTGCATGAGCAGTAACTTCAGACATCATTTATTGAGTCTGTCGTTACTGGTTGGCATAGCGGCCCCCTGGGCCGCTTTTGCTCAGGCGCCAATCAGTAGTGTCGGCTCAGGCTCGGTCGAAGACCGTGTCACTCAACTCGAGCGTATTTCCAATGCTCACAGCCAGCTTTTAACCCAACTCCAGCAACAACTCTCTGATAACCAGACTGACATTGATTCTCTCCGTGGTCAGATCCAGGAGAACCAGTATCAGCTGAATCAGATCGTTGAGCGTCAGAAGCAGATTCTGCTGCAGATTGACGGGCTGACGAGCGGAGGTGGCGCAGCGGCGGCGGGCGCCCAGGCGTCGTCGTCTTCCGGCGATCAGAGCGCGGCTACCGCCAGCGCAGCGCCAGCGGCCACGTCAGGCGCTCCGGCGATGACCGGCGATGCGAACACCGATTACAATGCGGCTATTGCCCTGGTGAAGGATGCTTCACGCCAGGATGACGCCATGGCGGCGTTTCAGAACTTCGTTAAAAAGTACCCGGATTCAACTTATCAGCCGAACGCCAACTATTGGCTCGGACAGTTGAACTACAATAAGGGGAAAAAAGACGATGCGGCGTTTTACTTCGCCTCGGTGGTGAAGAACTACCCGAAATCGCCAAAAGCGCCGGACGCCATGTTTAAGGTCGGCGTGATCATGCAGGACAAAGGTGATACCGCGAAAGCGAAAGCGGTTTACCAGCAGGTGATCAGCAAATTCCCCGGCACCGACGGTGCGAAACAAGCGCAAAAACGACTTAATGCTCTTGGTTGATTACGGCATGACCAGAAATCGCGTTATTTCTGGTCTTTTCGCCTGAATCGCCAGCAGTTAAGTGATCTTTATCGAAATTTTAGTTGCGCTGAATTCTGAAATCAGTAATATATGCCGCCGTTGCCAAGGGATATCAAACAAGCCCAAAGCGACGCCAGAGTGGGTCGTTAGCTCAGTTGGTAGAGCAGTTGACTTTTAATCAATTGGTCGCAGGTTCGAATCCTGCACGACCCACCATCTTTAACATCGCACGTCGGTGTTAAACGTGAAGGATAACGTTGTTTCAGCAACGGCCCGAAGGGCGAGCGAAGCGAGTCATCCTGCACGACCCACCATGTTAATGATGGGGGCGGTGGAGGCAGTATCAGCAGTATCCAGCGCAGTTTCGGGTGATTAGCTCAGCTGGGAGAGCACCTCCCTTACAAGGAGGGGGTCGGCGGTTCGATCCCGTCATCACCCACCACTCGGGTCGTTAGCTCAGTTGGTAGAGCAGTTGACTTTTAATCAATTGGTCGCAGGTTCGAATCCTGCACGACCCACCAATTTCAGCATTTAACTCAGATGTTGAACGTGAAGGATAACGTTGCGTCAGCAACGGCCCGTAGGGCGAGGCGAAGCCGAGTCATCCTGCACGACCCACCAATTCCAATATTGGTGTCGAGTGAAATTATTCAGGTAGTACCAGAGCGGGTCGTTAGCTCAGTTGGTAGAGCAGTTGACTTTTAATCAATTGGTCGCAGGTTCGAATCCTGCACGACCCACCAATCTTTAATGATGGTAACTGGTAGAAACGTGAAGGATAACGTTGCGTCAGCGACGGCCCGAAGGGCGAGGCGAAGCCGAGTCATCCTGCACGACCCACCATCCTGAATGGTGACAGTAGCAAAATCCCGCAAGGGGTCGTTAGCTCAGTTGGTAGAGCAGTTGACTTTTAATCAATTGGTCGCAGGTTCGAATCCTGCACGACCCACCAATGTAAAAAGGCGCCCTAAAGGCGCCTTTTTGCTATCTGCCCGCCCATCGATTTCCACAATATTGTATTCAGCACTTTCCCATGGTCGCGCTGCGCTTACCACGCCTGCACAGGGCGCGAACCGGTAGCCCGGACAGCGACGCAGCATCGTCCCCTGGAACAGGCGCTGATGTACAAAATTCATCACGACTTTTGGCGCGTAATCGGCTATCTTGTTTAGCATATAAAACACCATGACCGTATCATGGCGCGGGCAGGCCATACTGACGGTCTTTGAGTTAAGCCAGTAAAACGAGATTGCATGATGAGCGTAATGTTTGATCCTGAAACGGCGATTTATCCCTTCCCACCGAAACCGCAGCCGCTGACCGTCGATGAAAAGCAGTTTTACCGCGAAAAAATCAAGCGTCTGCTGCGCGAGCGCGATGCCGTGATGGTGGCGCATTACTACACCGATCCTGAAATTCAGCAGCTGGCGGAAGAGACCGGCGGCTGTATTGCCGACTCGCTGGAGATGGCGCGCTTTGGCGCCCGCCATTCGGCCTCTACGCTGCTGGTCGCCGGGGTGCGTTTTATGGGGGAAACCGCCAAAATCCTCAGCCCGGAAAAGACCATTCTGATGCCGACTCTGAACGCCGAGTGTTCCCTGGATCTGGGCTGTCCGATTGAGGAGTTCAACGCCTTTTGCGACGCTCATCCTGACCGCACCGTGGTGGTCTATGCCAATACGTCTGCCGCGGTGAAGGCTCGCGCCGACTGGGTGGTGACCTCCAGCATCGCCGTGGAACTCATTGACCATCTGGATAGCCTTGGTCAAAAAATCCTCTGGGCGCCGGACCGCCATCTTGGCCGTTACGTTCAGCGTCAGACCGGCGCAGATGTGCTCTGCTGGCAGGGGGCGTGCATCGTGCACGACGAGTTTAAAACCCAGGCGTTGATGCGGATGAAGGCTCTGCATCCCGAAGCCGCTGTGCTGGTCCATCCCGAGTCGCCGCAGGCGATCGTCGAGATGGCCGATGCCGTAGGCTCCACCAGCCAGCTGATCGCGGCGGCGAAAAGCCTGCCCCAGCGCCAGCTGATCGTGGCGACCGATCGCGGTATCTTTTATAAAATGCAGCAGGCGGTGCCGGAGAAAACGCTGCTGGAAGCGCCCACCGCCGGTGAAGGGGCGACCTGCCGCAGCTGCGCGCATTGTCCGTGGATGGCGATGAACGGCCTGAAAGCCATTGCCGAGGGTCTCGAGCAGGGCGGCGCTGAACATGAAATCCACGTCGACGAAGCGCTGCGGACTGGCGCATTAATTCCCCTTAACCGGATGCTGGATTTTGCGGCTACACTACGGGGATAACCTATTGCCGCGTCATCTGGCGCTGAGAGGATAAAATGGATTTTTTTAGCACGCAGAATATTTTAGTACATATACCCATCGGCGCCGGGGGGTACGATCTCTCCTGGATAGAGGCCGTAGGGACCATCGCCGGGCTGTTGTGCATCTGGCTGGCGAGCCTGGAGAAGATCAGTAACTATGCCTTCGGTCTGGTCAACGTCACGCTGTTCGCCATCATCTTCTTTCAGATCCAGCTGTATGCCAGCCTGTTGCTGCAGCTGTTCTTCTTTGCCGCTAACGTTTACGGCTGGTATGCCTGGTCGCGGCAAAGCAGCAACCATGAGGCTGAGTTGCAGATCCGCTGGCTACCGCGCAGTAAAGCTCTGGGCTGGCTGGCGGCCTGCGTGGTGGCGATCGGCTTGCTGACCCTGTTTATCAATCCGTTTTTTGCTTTCCTGACGCGGATCGCGGTCAGCCTGATGCAAGCGCTCGGTTTGCAGGTCACTATGCCGGAACTGCAGCCGGACGCCTTCCCGTTCTGGGACTCCTGTATGACGGTGCTGTCGGTAGTGGCGATGATCTTAATGACCCGCAAATACGTTGAGAACTGGCTGCTGTGGGTCATCGTCAACGTCATCAGCGTGGTGATTTTTGCCCGTCAGGGCGTCTATGCGATGTCGCTGGAATATCTCTTGCTGACGTTCATTGCGCTGAACGGCAGCCGGATGTGGATAAACAGCGCGCGTGAGCGAGGTTCTCACGCGTTTTCTGGCTAATGGTGGTGGTGATGATCGTGCCCGGCGTGCATCGTGTTGAGATGGCACTCCGGGCCGCTGCAGGGCTGGTACTCCATCTGCACCGTGGCATGCTCAATTTCATATTTATGTTCCAGGAAATGCAGGATGCGGTTGAGTAACGCATCATGATCGTGCGGCGGCACAACCTGCACATGCAGCGTCATCACCGGTTTTTCCCCCACCAGCCAGACGTGGACGTGGTGAACATCGCGCACCTCCGGGATAGAGCGGCGGATATCCCGCTGCAGGGCCGTCACATCCAGCGAACGCGGCGCGCCTTCCAGCAGCTCATTCAGACTCTCCTTCAGCAGACGCCAGGCGCTACGTAACACCAGGCAGGAAACCACCACGGAAAGGATCGGGTCGACAGGTGTCCAGCCGGTGGTGAGGATCACCACGGCGGCCACAATCGCGCCAACCGAGCCCAGCAGATCGCCGAGCACGTGTAGCGCCGCGGCGCGCACGTTGAGGTTCCGCTCTTCGCTGCCACGATGCAGGATCCAGAAAGCCAGCACGTTGGCCAGCAGGCCAGCGACCGCAATCACCATCATCGTCACGCCGGCAACCGGCTGCGGGTGCTGGAAGCGCTGAATGGCCTCCCAGACAATCAGCATGGTGATCACCACCAGAGCAATGGCATTGAGAAACGCCGCCAGGGTGGTCAAACGCAGCCAGCCAAAGGTATGGCGGGCATTCGGGGGACGGCTGGCGAAGCGAACCGCCAGCAGCGCAAACAGCAGGGCGGCGGAGTCGGTGAGCATATGGCCGGCATCCGCCAGCAGGGCCAACGAGCCGGAGATCGCGCCGCCGATGGCTTCTACCAGCATAAAACCGGCGGTGACGATGAACGCCCAGAGCAGCCGGCGGGCGTTGCCGTTATCCGGAGCCTGGGCAGGGGAGTGCGAATGCGAGTGCGCCATAGTGTCGTCCCTTGATAGTTATCATTATCACGCTATGACATCATAAACAGAGAACGATAACAAACAGAGAAAAGGCGAGCCCGGCTCGCCTTTTCTCTGTTTGCACTCACCGCATCAATTATTGGGTGGTGCCGTCGGTTTTGCTGTTGTCATGGTTCATGCTGTCGCCATTGTCCAGCTTCTTACCGGTGTCCGGACAGCGGCCGTCTTTACACATCGAGTTTTTATGGACCTCATCGCTCGACATATTGTCCTGGCTCATCGTCGAGCCGTCAGGATGAAGCATGGTGCCGCCAGAGCCAGAATTGATTTGGCTATTATCGACGTTATTAGGCGCCACGTTTTCACGGGCGTCCGGCGCCACCTGACCGGCATCAGCGGAAGAGTTGGCCTGGCCATTGTTGGACTGGGCGCCGGCGTCTGCCGCCAGGGCCGCGCCGCTGGCAAGACCTAAGGTGGCGGTGAGCAAAAGGGTCGTCAGTTTTTTCATGTTCATCGGATACTCCTGTTGGGTCGGGAAGCGGTAACTACGCCTCCAGCGGTAAGTGTGCCAGGGATCTGACTCGCTATGGTTAAAGACTCCGCAGACGATCGCAGTGTCACTATATAATCCTGAAACGTAAGACTTAATTAGCTTTAACAGTTAAATATTGTAGTTCATGAGTCTGGTTTCGCTACTTTATGGCGTATTTTTGCCTATTTCCAGGATTATTCCATCGCTACTGTAAAATCACGTTTACACTATTTCAGCGAAGAGATAGATTGGAGGGATTGCATTTCATTGAATAAGTATGCCAACGCTGGAAAGAAGATGAATTATCAGAACGACGATTTACGCATTAAAGAGATCAACGAATTATTACCTCCCGTTGCGCTCCTGGAAAAATTCCCTGCTACCGAAAATGCTGCAAACACCGTTGCACATGCTCGCAAAGCGATCCACCAGATCCTCAAAGGTGATGATGACCGCCTGCTGGTGGTGATTGGGCCCTGTTCTATTCACGACCCGGCGGCGGCGAAAGAGTACGCTTCCCGTCTGCTGACCCTGCGCGAGGCGCTGAAGGGCGAGCTCGAGATCGTCATGCGCGTCTATTTTGAGAAACCGCGCACCACCGTCGGCTGGAAAGGGCTAATCAACGATCCCCATATGGATAACAGCTTCCGCATCAACGACGGGTTGCGCATTGCGCGCAAACTGCTGCTGGACATTAACGACAGCGGCCTGCCGGCGGCAGGGGAATTCCTCGATATGATCACCCCGCAGTATGTCGCCGATCTGATGAGCTGGGGCGCCATCGGGGCGCGCACCACCGAATCCCAGGTGCACCGCGAGCTCGCCTCGGGGCTCTCCTGCCCGGTGGGCTTTAAAAACGGTACCGATGGCACCATCAAGGTGGCTATCGACGCGATTAACGCCGCCGGCGCGCCGCACTGTTTCCTGTCGGTCACCAAGTGGGGCCACTCCGCTATCGTCAATACCAGCGGCAACGGCGACTGCCATATTATTCTGCGCGGCGGCAAAGAGCCGAACTACAGCGCGAAGCACGTGGCGGAGGTGAAAATCGGTCTGGCGAAAGCGGGCCTGCCGGCCCAGGTGATGATCGACTTCAGCCACGCCAACTCCAGCAAGCAGTTCAAGAAGCAGATGGAAGTAGGCGCCGACGTATGCCAGCAGATTGCCGGCGGCGAGCGCGCCATTATGGGCGTGATGATTGAAAGCCATTTGGTGGAAGGCAACCAGAGCCTCGAGAGCGGTGAACCGCTGACCTACGGCAAGAGCGTCACCGACGCCTGCATCGGCTGGGAGGATACCGAAGCGATCCTGCGTCAGCTGGCGGAAGCGGTGAAAACCCGCCGCGGCTAAGCTACGTTGCGCTCGCGCAGGTCATAAAAAAAGCGTGGAGATTTCCACGCTTTTTTATTTTCACCGGGGGAAATTACTTCGCTTTACCCTGGTTGGCGACGGCAGCCGCTTTCGCCGCGATCTCTTCCGCGTTGCCCAGATAGTAATGTTTGATCGGCTTGAAGTTTTCATCGAACTCATACACCAGCGGTACGCCGGTCGGGATGTTCAGTTCGAGGATCTCGTCTTCGCCCATGTTGTCGAGGTATTTAACCAGCGCGCGCAGGGAGTTACCGTGAGCGGCGATGATCACGCGCTCACCGCTTTTCAGGCGCGGCAGAATGGTTTCGTTCCAGTAAGGCACGACGCGGTCGATGGTCAGCGCCAGGCTTTCAGTGGTCGGCAGTTCCGCGTCGGTCAGTTTTGCATAGCGCGGATCGTGGCCCGGGTAGCGCTCGTCGTCTTTGGTCAGCTCCGGCGGAGTAACGGCGAAGCCGCGACGCCACTGTTTAACCTGCTCGTCACCGTATTTCTCAGCAGTTTCCGCTTTGTTCAGGCCCTGCAGCGCGCCGTAATGACGCTCGTTCAGCTTCCAGGATTTCTCAACCGGCAGCCAGGCCTGATCCAGTTCGTCCAGCACGTTCCACAGGGTGTGGATGGCACGTTTCAGCACGGAGGTATAAGCAAAATCAAAGCTGAAGCCTTCAGCCTTCAGCAGTTTACCTGCTGCTTTCGCTTCGCTAACGCCTTTCTCGGACAGATCAACGTCGTACCAACCGGTGAAGCGGTTTTCGTTGTTCCACTGGCTTTCGCCATGACGAACCAGTACCAGCTTAGTTACAGCCATTCTCTTACTCCTCTCTACACGCCATCCCTCGCGCCGCGAACGGTGCGCTGAATATGTTGGTGTATGTGTTATTGATTGATAACTATTCTCATTATATTGCCGTGATTTGGCTCACGGCAATGCTTATCCCTAACCATAGCGAAAATAGTGGCTCAGTGTAAGGTGCTTGTAAAACACAGGTTATTTTTTTGTCCTTTGGTGACGGAAATTAGAGCAGGTTGCTGAAAAAAGAGGCGGCAGAGAGGAGGGCGGGGACGAAACTCAGCGCCCCCCGGCGGAGGGCGCTGGCGATTAGCGGGCGATAAACTGATATTCCGTCAGGCTGACGTACTCCTGGCCCGGACGTAACACACAGTCCGGCTGCGGCCATTCCGGATGATTCGGCGAATCCGGCAGGAATTCGCTCTCCAGCGCCAGCCCCTGCCAGTCGGCGTAGGGTTCCGTCGTCTGCGACGGGGTGCCGCCGAGATAGTTGCCGGAATAAAACTGTAGCGCCGGAGCGGAGGTATAGACCGTCATCTGCAGCTTGCCGTCCTGCGACCAGACCTGCGCCGCAGGTTGAGTGGCGTCGCCTCTGGCGTCCAGCAGGAAGGCATGGTCATAACCCTTCACCTTTTGCTGATCGGCATCCGCGAGGAAGTCGGCGGCGATGGTTTTCGGCTGGCGGAAATCAAAGCTGGTGCCGGCGACGTCTTTGAGTCCGCCGCCAGGGATACCATCGCTTTCCACCGGCAAATAGCGATGGGCGAGGATCTGCAGCTGGTGCTGGCGCACGTCGCCCTGGTCACCGTCGAGGTTGAAATAGACGTGATTGGTCATGTTCACCGGGCAGGGTTGGTCCACGGTGGCGCGATAGGTAATCGCGATGCGGTTATCGTCGGTCAGACGATAGTGCGCGGTGGCCTGCAGAGTGCCCGGAAAGCCTTGATCGCCATCGGGCGATGTCAGGGCGAACAGCGCTTCCTGCTCGTCGGCGCGGACGATGCGCCAGCGGCGTTTATCAAACCCTTCCGGGCCGCCGTGAAGCTGGTGGCCCGCGTCGTTTGACGGCGTGACGGTGACGAGCTGGCCGTCAAGCGGGAAGCGGCTATTGCCGATACGGTTGGCGTAGCGGCCTACCGAGGCGCCAAGAAACGCGGCCTGGCGGGCATAGTCTTCCAGCTTCGCGCAGCCCAGCAGCGGATGGCGCACGCTGCCATCGGCCAGCGGCACCTCGGCGCTGAGCAGCGTCGCGCCCCAGTCCGCCACGGTGACAGTCATCCCCGCCTTATTGCGCAGGGTTACCTGCTGCCATGGCTGGCCGTCCGGCGCCAGCGCGGTAGTTTGCGTTACCATTGACCAGCCCCCTGTGACGGTTTGCAGACATAAAACGTCTCTTTAATTCCGGTTTTCGCTTCATACTCGTTGGCAACGGCCTGCTGAACGGTATCGACCAGATCTTCCGGGACCAGCGCTACCACACAGCCGCCAAAACCGCCGCCGGTCATGCGCACGCCGCCCTTATCGCCGATGGTCGCCTTGACGATCTCCACCAGGGTGTCGATCTGCGGGACGGTGATCTCGAAATCATCGCGCATCGAGGCGTGGGATTCGGCCATCAGCTCACCCATCCGCTTCAGGTCGCCTTTTTCAAGGGCGCTGGCGGCTTCCACGGTGCGGGCATTCTCCGTCAGCACATGACGTACCCGCTTCGCCACCACCGGATCCAGCTCATGGGCGACAGCGTTGAATTGCTCAAGGGTGACATCGCGCAGAGCGGGCTGCTGGAAGAAGCGCGCGCCGGTCTCGCACTGTTCACGACGGGTGTTGTACTCGCTGCCGACGAGGGTGCGCTTAAAGTTGCTGTTGATGATCACCACCGCGACGCCTTTCGGCATCGAGACGGCTTTGGTGCCCAGCGAGCGGCAGTCGATCAGCAGCGCATGGTCTTTTTTGCCCAGCGCCGAAATCAGCTGATCCATGATCCCGCAGTTGCAGCCGACGAACTGATTTTCCGCCTCCTGGCCGTTGAGGGCGATTTGCGCGCCGTCCAGCGGCAGATGGTAGAGCTGCTGGAACACGGTGCCGACGGCGACCTCCAGCGAGGCTGAGGAGCTTAAGCCCGCGCCCTGCGGCACATCGCCGCTGATCACCAGATCCGCGCCGCCGAAGTGGCTGTTCCGCTGTTGCAGATGCTTCACCACGCCGCGGACATAGTTCGACCACTGCTGGGTGTCGTGGCTGAGAATCGGCGCGTCGAGAGAGAATTCGTCGGTCTGATTGTCGTAATCGGCGGCAATCACCCGCACGGTACGATCGTCGCGCGGCGCACAGCTGATCACCGTCTGGTAGTCGATGGCGCAGGGCAGCACAAAGCCGTCGTTGTAATCGGTATGCTCGCCGATCAGGTTGACGCGGCCTGGTGCCTGAATGACATGGCTGGCCGGGTAGCCGAAGGCCTCAGCAAACAGGGTTTGGGTTTTCTCTTTCAGACTCATCATTACACTCCGGATTCACGAAAATGGACGTCGCTGACGGCGCGCAGTCGTTCGGCAGCTTGCTCGGCGGTGAGATCGCGCTGCGTTTCGGCCAGCATTTCGTAGCCAACCATAAACTTGCGGACCGTCGCGGAGCGCAGCAGCGGCGGATAAAAGTGGGCGTGAAGCTGCCAGTGGTTATGGTCTTCATCGTTAAACGGCGCGCCGTGCCAGCCCATGGAGTAGGGGAATGAGCACTGGAACAGGTTGTCGTAACGGCTGGTCAGCTTTTTCAACGCCAGCGCCAGATCGCTGCGCTGGGCGTCGGTTAAATCGGTAATACGCTGCACGGGCGCTTTCGGCAGCAGCAGCGTTTCGAACGGCCATGCGGCCCAGTAGGGCACGACCGCCAGCCAGTGATCGGTGTCGACCACCGTGCGGCTGCCGTCGGCCAGTTCGCGCCGGGCATAGTCCAGCAGCATCGGCTGGCCCTGGCTGGCGTAATACGCTTTCTGCAGACGGTCTTCCCGTTCCGCTTCATTAGGCAGGAAGCTGTTGGCCCATACCTGACCGTGCGGGTGTGGGTTGGAGCAGCCCATCGCTGCGCCTTTGTTTTCAAAGACCTGCACCCACGGGTAGCTTTTCCCGAGGTCCGCGGTCTGTTCCTGCCACGCTTTAACCACGCCTTCCAGCGCTTCAAGGCTCAGTTCCGGCAGCGTTTTGCTGTGGTCTGGCGAGAAGCAGATCACCCGACTGGTGCCGCGCGCGCTCTGGCAGCGCATCAGCGGATCGTCACTTTCCGGGGCATCCGGGGTGTCGGTCATCAGGGCCGCAAAGTCGTTGGTAAACACGTAGGTGCCGGTGTAATTCGGATTCGTGTCGCCAGTGACCCGGGTGTTGCCCGGGCACAAGAAACAGTCCGGATCGTGGGCCGGCAAGGTCTGTTTTGCCGGCGTCTCCTGCGCTCCCTGCCAGGGGCGCTTGGCGCGATGCGGAGAAACCAGAATCCACTGCCCGGTTAACGGGTTATAACGACGATGCGGATGGTCAACGGGGTTAAATACGCTCATGAAGGTTCCTTAGTCTGGATAACCCTGCGGATGGCGGGACTGCCAGTTCCAGGTGTCCTGCGCCATTTCGTCCAGGTTGCGCGTCACGCGCCAGTTCAGCTCGCGGTCGGCCTTGGCGGCATCCGCCCAGTAGGCCGGGAGGTCGCCATCGCGGCGCGGCGCGAAATGGTAGTTAATCGGTTTGCCGCAGGCCTTGCTGAAAGCATTGACCACGTCGAGCACGCTGCTGCCGACGCCGGCGCCAAGGTTGTAGATATGGACCCCGGCTTTGTCAGCCAGTTTTTCCATGGCCGCGACGTGGCCGTCGGCAAGGTCCATGACGTGGATATAATCGCGCACGCCGGTGCCATCTTCGGTCGGGTAGTCGTTACCAAACACGGCCAGCGATTCGCGACGGCCAACGGCGACCTGGGCGATATACGGCATCAGGTTATTCGGGATCCCCTGCGGGTCTTCGCCCATGTCGCCCGACGGGTGGGCGCCGACCGGGTTGAAGTAGCGCAGCAGCGCAATGCTCCACTCCGGCTGCGCTTTTTGCAGGTCGGTCAGGATCTGCTCCACCATCAGTTTGCTTTTACCGTAGGGGCTTTGCGGGGTGCCGGTCGGGAAGCTTTCGACATACGGGATTTTCGGCTGGTCGCCGTAGACGGTGGCGGAGGAGCTAAAGATGAAGTTCTTCACGCCCGCGGCGCGCATGGCGGAGACTAATTTCAGTGTGCCGGTGACGTTATTGTCGTAATATTCCAGCGGCTTGGCGACGGACTCCCCGACGGCTTTCAGCCCGGCGAAGTGGATCACCGCTTCAATGGCGTGATCGTGGAGGATCTCGGTCATCAGCGCTTCGTTACGAATATCGCCTTCAATAAAGGTGGCTTCTTTGCCGCCGAGACGCTCAATCACCGGCAGTACGCTGCGCTTGCTGTTGCAGAGATTGTCGAGGATCACCACCTCATGCCCCTGCAGCAGCAGTTGAACGCAGGTATGACTTCCAATGTAACCGCTACCACCTGTAACCAGAACTTTCATGATTCGCTCCATTCGGCTTATCGTGTATGAGGAAGATAGCATATCAAAGAAGTGAAAAGTGTGACACAGAACAAGTTAGTGGAATCGTTTACACTCAAGAGTGAAACGGCATCGTTTAATATATTTTGTTTAAAATACATCTTGTTAGGTGAGTAAGGCGCTATTTTTCTGAAAAATACCAGGGATCTTGCGATCCCCGGCAGGGGGCGTCAGGCCACGGGGCCGAGCTGATAAGTGTAACCGTCTCCACTGGGAACGAACGCCAGGCGATGGGTAATACAGTCCGGGGCATCTTCCGCATGGTGCGAGACAAACAGCAGCTGCGTGGCGCCTTCGCCAATCAGGACGTCGACGAAGCGGCGCACCAGCTGGCGATTGAGGGGATCCAGCCCCTGCAGCGGTTCATCAAGGATCAGCAGGGTTGGATGCTTCACCAGCGCGCGGACGATAAGCGCCAGCCGCTGCTGGCCCCACGACAGGCTGTGAAACGGCGCGTCGGCGGTGCGCTTATCGATGCCGAGAATATCCAGCCATTGCTGCACCAGCTTATGCTGTTTATCCGACACCGCCTGATAAATGCCGATCGAGTCAAAATAGCCCGACAGGAT
Organism: Klebsiella sp. M041; assembly: GCF_059759695.1. Lineage (NCBI taxonomy): Bacteria > Pseudomonadati > Pseudomonadota > Gammaproteobacteria > Enterobacterales > Enterobacteriaceae > Klebsiella > Klebsiella sp. M041. The sequence goes on along the minus strand of NZ_JCAXWU010000008.1, from coordinate 126,468 downwards.
GACGTTGCGGACGTTGGTGCTGACCCGGTAGTCCAGATGCAGGCTGCTGCTGACGTAGCCGATATGCTTTTTAATATCCCAGATGGTCTCGCCGCTGCCGCGCCGACGGCCAAAGAGGGTGAGATCGTTGCTGTAGCCCTGGGGGTGATCGCCGGTGATAAGGCTTAAGAGGGTGGATTTACCCGCGCCGTTGGGGCCGACGATCTGCCAGTGTTCGCCGGGGTTTACGGTCCAGGAGAGGTGGTTGATGACCGGGCGATCGTTGTAGGAGACCACCCCGTCATTGAGGACGATACGCGGCGCCGTCTCCGTCAGCGTATGGCGGGCCGGTGGGGCATCCGGCTCCGGGAGGGTGATACCGTCCAGTTTTTCACTGTGCGCCAGCTGGGCGACCAGCGCCTGCTGCAGCAGAGCGTGCTTCTCGCCGGTCTCGCTGAGGAGGCAGTCAGCCAGCACGCCGGCGTATTGCACAAAGTCCGGGATCTCATCGAAACGGTTGAGCACCAGCACCAGGGTGATGCCGGCGCGATGCAGGTCGGCCAGCAGGGCGGCCAGCTGCTGGCGGGAGTTGACGTCGAGGCCGTCGAACGGCTCGTCGAGGATCAGCAGTTGCGGATCGCTCATCAGGGCCTGGCACAGCAGGGTCTTACGCGTTTCGCCAGTGGACAGATACTTAAAGCGGCGGTCCAACAGGGCGCTGATGGCAAACTGTTCGGCAAGCTGCGCGCAGCGGGCCGGATCTTTCACCTCATCCTGAATAATCTCCGCGGTAGTGCGTCCGGTATCTTCTTCTCCGGGGCTGAGCAGGTCGGTGTTATTGCGCTGCCACTCGTCGCTGACCAGCTTCTGCAGCTGTTCGAAGGAGAGGCGGGTTACGCGGGAGAAGAGGCTTTCGCGCTGGCCGCTGAGCAGGGTCAGGTCGCCGGCCAGGGCCCGTGCGAGGGCGGATTTGCCGCTGCCGTTGCTGCCGACGAACGCCCAGCTTTCACCCGCCGCCACGCTCAGGTGGTCTATTTTTAAGGTTTTTGTATCGCTCAGGCGAAACGTGCCTTGCGAAATTTGCAATGATGACATGATGTATCCCATTTTTTGCAGCGATGTGCATCAGGGATACGACTTCAGGCGCGCAATGTCAATGGGGTCAGCATAACGTAGCGAGAATGATGCGATCGGCGTTGAAGTAAGCGATCGCCTCCGTCCCTTCGGTCAGGCCAGAGGTCTGGGCCTGCGGCAGGGTGGCGCACAGGGTCTGGCCGTCCGCAAGGGTCATCAGCACTTCGCACTGCCCGGAGCCGCATTCGATATGGCTGATGCGACCCGACAGCTGGTTCTCGGCCTGGCGGGCCACCGCCGGGTCGAGGGTGATGCCAACCCAGGGCGCTTTCAACAGGACCAGCACCTCCTGGCCCTCATCGAGCCCCAGCTTTTCAGCGCTTTGGGCGGTAATGGCGACGTTCAGGCGGGTCTGCCCGTCGGCCAGCAGCACCTCGACGTGCTGCTGCACCTGCTGACGATCGCGGCCGGTGATAGTGCCGAACCACTGGTTGCGGGCGCTGGTTTGCAGGGAAAAGCGCGAGATGGCCGCCAGCAGGCTGTCCAGCGGCAGGGCGTCGTCATCGCTGAGCACATCAAACGCTTTCTGCTGGATCTGCGCCAGCAGATCGTACAGTTGGATCAGACGCTGCCCGTAGCGGGTCAGCACCGCGCCGCCGCCGCCTTTGCCGCCGGTGGCGCGATCCACCAGCGGCTGTTCGCTGAGCTGGTTCATCTCGTTGATGGCATCCCACGCGCTTTTATAGCTGATACCCGCGTGCTTCGCCCCCTGGCTTATCGAACCGGTCAGGTCAATCTGTTTGAGCAGGGCGATCCGCCGGGGGTCGGCAAACAGGCGCTGCTGAAGCTTAAGGGTGAGAAGAATTTCGGCCTGCATAATCGTTTCCTGACAAAAAAGCGTATTGTGACCGATAGTCACCCCGTTGCAAAACCTCTCTGCGCGGTTTGTCATTAACCACCGCACAAATGGGGCGTGTTTTTTCGGCTGAAACCGTTACAATCAGGGAATCATACTATCTGGAGTGAACCATGTTAGAGCTTTTGAAAAGTCTGGTTTTTGCGGTCATCATGGTACCGGTGGTGATGGCGGTCATCCTGGGATTGATTTACGGTCTTGGCGAAGTGTTCAACCTCTTCTCCGGCGTCGGCCACAAAGATCGCAGCCAGCAAAATCATTGATTTCCCGGCGCCCGGTTTAACCGGGCGCTGTGCTATTTCCCTCCTGTATCATTTCCCTTCATTTTATTGTCCTGCGTCACTATAAAAACGCTTCGCATATCGTTATATTGTCGAGTACATAACGCATTGACAGGAGATTCAGATGACAGGTTCTTGGTTACGCGGGGTGGTCGGGGTATCGCTCACGCTGTGCATCGCGGGTCAGGCGCTGGCGGCAGAGGGGAAAGTGACCGTTTTCGCGGCCGCGTCGTTAACCAACGCGATGCAGGATATCGCCCAGGCGTATAAGAAAGCGAAAAACGTCGAGGTCGTCTCGTCGTTTGCCTCGTCGTCGACGCTGGCGCGGCAGATTGAAGCAGGCGCCCCGGCGGACCTGTTTATCTCCGCCGATCAAAAGTGGATGGATTACGCGGCAGACAAAAAGGCCATCGATCCGGCGACCCGCGCCACCCTGCTTGGCAACAGCCTGGTCGTGGTGGCGCCGAAAGCCAGCGCGCAGGGGGCGATAACCATTGATGAGAAAACCGACTGGACCAGCCTGCTGAAAGGGGGCCGTCTGGCGGTGGGCGATCCGCAGCACGTTCCGGCAGGTATCTACGCCAAAGAAGCGCTGCAGAAACTGGGCGCCTGGGAGACCCTGTCGCCGAAGCTCGCCCCGGCGGAAGACGTGCGCGGCGCGCTGGCGCTGGTGGAGCGTAGCGAAGCGCCGCTGGGCATCGTCTACGGATCGGATGCCGTGGCCAGCAAAGGGGTGAAAGTGGTTGGCACTTTCCCTGAGGCGTCGCATCAGAAAGTCGAGTACCCGCTGGCGATTGTCGATGGCCACCGCAACGCGGCCGTGAGCGCTTTCTATGACTACCTGAAAGGGCCGGAAGCGTCGGCGATTTTTCAACGTTACGGATTTACCACCCGCTGATGTTTCTGAGCGAACCCGAATGGCAGGCGGTGCTGCTGAGCCTGAAAGTCTCCTCCCTGGCGGTGGTCCTGAGCCTGCCCTTTGGCATCTTTTTTTCCTGGCTGCTGGTCCGGCGCACCTTCCCCGGCAAGGCGCTGCTCGACAGCCTTCTCCATCTGCCGCTGGTGCTGCCGCCGGTGGTGGTGGGGTATCTGCTGCTGGTGGCCATGGGGCGGCGCGGGTTTATTGGCAGCTGGCTGTATGACTGGTTCGGCATCAGCTTTGCCTTCAGCTGGCGCGGGGCGGTGCTGGCGGCGGCGGTGATGTCTTTCCCGCTGATGGTGCGCGCCATCCGCCTGGCGCTGGAGGGGGTGGACATCAAACTGGAGCAGGCGGCGAGAACCCTCGGGGCCAGCCGCTGGCGGGTATTTTTCACCATTACGCTGCCGCTGACTCTGCCGGGAATTATTGTCGGCACGGTGCTGGCCTTCGCCCGCTCGTTAGGGGAGTTTGGCGCGACCATCACGTTCGTCTCCAATATTCCCGGTGAAACGCGCACCCTGCCTTCGGCGATGTACACCTTGATCCAGACCCCGGGCGGGGAGGGGGCGGCGGCCCGCCTCTGCCTCATCGCTATCGGTCTGGCGCTGGTCTCGCTCTTGATTTCAGAATGGCTGGCCCGCGTGAGCCGCCAGCGAATGGGAGGATCATGATGCTCGAGCTGGACTTTACCCAGACCCTCGGCAGCCACTGTCTGCAGATCCGTGAAACGCTGCCCAGCAGCGGGATCACCGCCATCTTTGGCGTCTCAGGCGCCGGGAAAACGTCGTTGATCAACGCTATCAGCGGCCTGACCCGGCCGCAGGCGGGGCGGATTGTCCTCAACGGAAGGGTGCTGAACGACACCGCGCAGCGTATCTGCCTGGCGCCGGAGCAGCGGCGGATCGGCTATGTATTTCAGGATGCGCGCCTGTTTCCCCACTATAAAGTGCGCGGCAATCTGCAGTACGGAATGGCGAAATCCATGGTCAGCCAGTTCGATAAACTGGTGGAACTGCTGGGAATTGCGCCCTTGCTGGATCGGCTGCCGGGCCGGTTATCCGGCGGCGAAAAGCAGCGCGTGGCCATTGGCCGCGCCCTGCTGACCGCGCCGGAGCTGCTGCTGCTGGACGAGCCGCTGGCCTCGCTGGATATTCCGCGCAAACGCGAACTGTTGCCCTATCTGCAGCGGCTGGCGCAGGAGATCCGTATTCCGATGCTCTACGTTAGCCACTCGCTGGACGAGATCCAGCATCTGGCCGATCGCGTGCTGGTGCTGGAGGCCGGTAAGGTGAAGGCTTTCGGTCCGCTGGAGGAGGTCTGGAGCAGCAGCGTGATGCACCCCTGGCTGCCGGCGGAACAGCAAAGTACGATCCTCAGCGCCACCGTCGCCGCGCAGCATCCGCAGTACGCGATGACCGCGCTGACGCTGGGGGATCAAATGCTGTGGGTTAACCGGCTCGATCGTCCCGCCGGGGAGAGCGCGCGGATCCGCATCCAGGCGTCGGACGTCTCGCTGGTGCTGGCCCAGCCGTCCGCAACCAGCATCCGCAATATCTTACGCGCCGAGGTGGTTCAGTGTCTGGAGGTCAACGGGCAGATTGAGGTTCAGCTCAGGGTGAGCGGCCATCCGCTGTGGGCTCGAATCAGTCCGTGGGCGCGGGATGACCTGGCGATAGCGCCAGGCCAGCAGGTATTTGCCCAGATCAAAAGCGTGTCGATTGCCGCCTGATCACAGCAACTGACGGTAGATAAACTCGGCGATGCTGGCGGACTCATTGTCGCCGATGACCACGTTGGCGCGGGCTTTGACGTCGTCCACCGCATTACCCATCGCCACCCCGGTGCCTGCCGCTTCCAGCATACTCAGATCGTTGTAGTTATCGCCGAAGGCCACCACATTCTGCATCGACAGCCCCTGGTCAGCGACCCACTGCGCCAGGCGTTTGCCTTTGCTGTTGCCGGCGCGAGCGATATCCACCTGGTCGTGCCACGACCATTCGCACTCGAGGCCCAGCGTCTCGCCGACCTCCTGCGCAAAGCGCTGCAGACGGGGAATGTCGTCGTCGGTGAGGGCGAATTTCCATACCGCCTTGACCTCGCGGACCGCCTGCGCCAGCGAGTCGACCTGGCTGAAGACCGGGCGCTGATCCTCCGGTAACGCCAGCGCCCAGTTGCGGGTGCGGATCACATGCCCGGTGGGCTGTTCGTAAAGCATCGCGTCATCCACATAGGCCAGGCCGTGGATCTGCTGTTCGGCGAGCATGGCGGTGAGGCTTACCGCGTGTTCCACCGACATAGGATCGGCCGCCAAAACCTTTTTTGCGTGATAATCATACAAATAAGTGCCATTACAACAAATTGCAGGTGTATCGAGAGCCAGTGCCTGATAAAAAGGATGAATAGCGACGTGATGACGTCCGGTAACGACGATCACCTGGTAGCCCGCCTCTCTGGCGCGGGCCAGCGCTTCCAGCGAAGCGGGCAGGATGGTTTTTTTGCTGGTGAGCAGGGTGCCGTCTAAATCCAGGGCAATCACGCGTGTTGTCATGTGTTATTTCCGGTTGATGTTGAAAAGTGACCTGGCCATGATGGTACACCGCCGTGGCGTCAGGACCAATTTTTCCACATCTGCCGTGAATGTCTGTATGCCCTTTGTGCCGCCGTCCGTCGGTAATTCGGCGGGCGATGCGAGTATCATGGGCGGATGTCTTATAATTTTCAGGGTGCAGTTATCCTGAAAATGAAAAATCCACGTGCAGTGAGGGAAGGAGTAGTCATGAAACAAACCGTTTATACCGCCAGCCCGGAAAGCCAACAAATCCACGTCTGGAGTCTTGAAGCGGACGGCAAACTGACGCTGGTGCAGGTGGTTGATGCCCCGGGGCAGGTCCAGCCGATGGTGGTCAGCCCCAATAAGGAGTATCTGTACGTTGGCGTTCGTCCGGAGTTTCGCGTGTTAGCTTATCGCATCACGCCGGATAACGGGGCGTTGACCTTCGCAGGGGAAGCGGCGCTGCCGGGCAGCCCGACCCACATCTCTACCGATCATCATGGTCGCTTTGTCTTCAGCGCCTCCTACAATCAGGGCTGCGTCAGCGTGACCCCGCTGCAGGATGGTCTGCCGGGCGAAACCATCACCGTGGTGGACGGGCTGGAAGGCTGCCACTCGGCCAATATCTCCCCGGACAATCGTACCCTGTGGGTGCCGGCGCTGAAGCAGGATCGCATCTGCCTGTTTACCCTCAGCGAGGATGGTTTCCTCTCCGCCCAGGAGCCAGCGGAAGTCACCACCGTCGAAGGGGCGGGTCCGCGCCACATGGTGTTCCATCCGAACCAGCAGTATGGTTACTGCGTCAATGAGCTAAACAGCTCAATTGACGTCTGGGAGCTGAAAGACCCGAATGGCAATATCGAATGTGTACAAACTCTGGATATGATGCCGTCTGATTTCACCGGCGTGCGCTGGGCGGCGGATATTCATATCACTCCGGACGGTCGTCACCTGTACGCCTGCGATCGTACCGCCAGCATCATCACGGTGTTCAGCGTGTCGGAAGATGGCAGCGTGCTGGCGGTGGAAGGCTATCAGCCGACCGAAACCCAGCCGCGCGGCTTTAATCTCGATCACAGCGGTAAATATCTGATTGCCGCCGGGCAGAAGTCGCACCATATCGCGGTGTACGAAATTACCGGCGAGCAGGGGTTGCTGCAGGAGAAAGGTCGCTATGCGGTCGGGCAGGGGCCGATGTGGGTGGTAGTCAACGCCCACTGATCCGTCAGGCGTAAAAGAAAAAACCTCGCGTCAGCGAGGTTTTTTTAACAGAGCGGACAGGCTCTGTAGGAAAGGGGGTGCCCTGGCAGGCCTGAAGCGTGACGGCCTTAGATATCGTCCATGGTGTAGCCGACGACGATCTCCAGCGTTTTACGGATCACGTCTGCGGTCACCACGTCATCGGTGCTTTCCAGCGCCTGAATCAGCCATAAAATAATGGCCTTATTGTTCAGGTGACCCTCGGACTGGAGAATACTGTTGATGGCCAGCGACATCACGGCGGACTCATCAACCAGCTTATCACCGGCGTTACGGAAATAGTCGGAGAGCGCGGTGTCCTGCAGTCCTGCGTAAATATCGGGTTGCTGATGCATAGTCTGTCTCATCACATTCTCACTCTGTGTTATTCACCACGGTTAGGATACTCAGTGGATCTTTTTACCTTCCGGCGCCATGGCGCTTTGCGCCGGCGATCCTCGGGTTTCCCAACGGCCATTGATTTTCTTTACCTGCAAAGGCGCTTGCTTCCGCTGACGGGCAAGCTTCGCGCAAATTTCTTCAATCACGGCAGCGATAACCTTTCTTCGCTGTCGGTCTGACTCTGTCGCCTGCATCAACCGAAGTCGAACCAGCAGGGTCGGGGTGGTAATAGGGCGATTCGTTTTCAGAAGCGCGAGTACCGCCTCGCCGATGATCTCATCGGTGATTTCCTCAGTTTCACTGCTATTCATAACCGTCTCACTGCATGCCACTCTCTCCCTGAATCTGCGAACGGGCATTCAGGTCAGCAGCAGGTTTATGGAAGCGATCGCCCCTCATCTGCTACTGCGGTTGCAACAGGCGACGATCGATGACGTTATTCCTGATCGGCAAACAGCAGACCAATTAAGGTCTGATAGTGACTCTCTTCCTCGGGGGCACGGGCCCGATCGAGGCGGCTCAACAGTTTAGTGCACAGCGCCTTGCGGTTGAGATGACGCCCTTCGTTGAGAATATCCATCACAATCTGACCCAGCGTTTCCTGCTGGGAAGGTAACGATGCTTTGTTGAAATACTGGGCAATTGCGTTCGCTGTATCTGGAATGTAACCATTCTGCTGCATATCTGCTCCTTACATTTCACTCATCTGTTAACTGCCATTAAACTTATACAATAATTGTTAACCTGTACACGCAAAGTTGAACAATAATGATTCAGGAATGGTTAAATCATTGATTTTTAATAATTTATTTTTATGTGCTTTGTGCGATTCTGGCTTGTAAAGGTAGGATTTAACGGTGCACGTTGTACAAGAAAAGAAAAATGAAAAAGCCTTGCACAAAAAAGGGATTTTTAGTGTATCTTTTTTGTTAAGACAAAACGTAGTTTTACAAGACGATTAGCCTGATAACTGCTACTGTGAATGCTTACCCTCCCATCTGGAATCACTATGCTAACCACCATCATTTATCGCAGCCATATTTGCGACAATGTCTCATTCAAATCGATCGAGGCCATGGTTGCCAGGGCAAACGAAAGAAATGGGCAGGCGGACGTCTCCGGTATTTTACTTTTTAACGGGACGCATTTTTTTCAACTCATTGAGGGGCCTGAAGAAAAGGTTCAGGATATTTATCAGCATATTTGCCGCGATCCCCGCCATTATAACCTGGTAGAGCTTCTGTGCGATTATGCGCCGTCCCGCCGTTTCGGTAAGGTCGGTATGGAACTGTTTGATTTACGGGAACATGATCGCGAGGAGGTGCTGCAGACGGTGATGGACCGCGGGACCACAAAATATCAGCTCACCTATGACGACCGGGCACTGCAATTTTTCCGCACCTTTGTCGAATCAACGGAAAAAGCGAACTATTTTGAGATTCCTTCCGCTGACAGCTGGGTATTTATCCCCGATCAGAATACCTTCTATCCTGATACGCCGATAATTGATAATAAGGAAAGCTGGTCCTTTGCCTTCCAACCGATTGTCGACCCTTTCGCTTGCGAAATTATTTCGTGGGAAGCGCTGTTACGCACACCGGACGGCCAGTCGCCTGGCGCCTATTTTGCCGGGCTTTCCGGGGACGATATTTATCTCGCCGATCTGCACAGTAAACGCGTCGCGCTGTCGCTGGCCGGGCAATTAGGCTTACGTAATAAGGCGTTAAGTATTAATTTACTGCCGATGACGCTGGTTAAAGCGCCGAACGCGGTGGGTTTCCTGCTCGATCAAATTCAGCGTAATGATCTTATTCCTGAACAGATTATTGTCGAGTTTACCGAACGGGAAGTGATTTCGCGGATGGATGATTTTACCGATGCGGTGCGAAAGCTAAAAGGGGCGGGTATCAATCTTGCCATCGATCACTTCGGCGCCGGGTTTGCCGGGCTGTCGCTGCTGGCGCAATACCAGCCCGACAGAATTAAAATCGACCATGAGCTGATCCGCAATATCCACCAGGATGGACCGCGCCAGTCAATTGTACAGGCGATTATCAAATGCTGTTTTTCGCTGGAGATTGCGGTCTCTGCCGTCGGCGTTGAGCGTGCTGAAGAGTGGATGTGGCTGGAATCAGCCGGTATTTCGCAGTTTCAGGGGAATTTGTTCGCCAGCGCGCGCCTGGGGGGCTTACCCGCCGTCGCCTGGCCGGAAAAAAAATAATCCACCGCGAAATCAGCCAACTATTTTTTCATCTTTTTCCCAAGCGCTGTGAGCCACAACCTGTTATCTTTATCTGTACAAGAAAATAGAGTTGTACAGGATGCCTGAATTCGTTAGTTTAGGTATTAAAGTATCAGGTTGATGTGAGGCTGCTATGGCGTTTTACAGTATCGGTGAAGTCGCCGAACGTTGCGGAATCAATCCGGTCACACTGCGCGCCTGGCAGCGTCGTTACGGTCTACTGAAACCGCAGCGTAGCGAAGGCGGGCATCGGCAATTTGATGAAGAAGATATCCTGCGCATTGAAGAGATCAAGCGCTGGATAGAGCGCGGCGTATCCGTCGGGAAAGTCAAAGCGCTGCTGGAGGGTAACCTGCCGGCGGCGCGCGACGAATCCGCGCATCTTCAGGAAGAGATGATGTCCATTCTGCGTTATATGCAGCCCGCCAGAATCCGTGCCAAATTACTGGCGCTAAGCCATCAACACCCCGTCGACACGCTCATCGACAGCCTGTTAGTGCCGGTACGTCAGCGTCTGAAGCTCGATCAGAATACCTCTCTGGTGATTAGTAGTTTGCTGGATGGTCTGCTGATTGACTGCGTGGCGCTGTTTCTCGCCGAAGCGCGTAAAAAGAACGGCAGGGAGACGCTGCTGGTGGGCTGGAGCAATGAGGACAGGACGCGTCTGTGGCTGGAGGCATGGCGTCTTTCCCAGCGCGGCTGGCACGTCAACGTCCTCGCCGAACCGCTGGAGTCGCCGCGGCCCGAGCTGTTCCCCGGGCAGCATATCTTCGTCTGGACCGGACGCGCCGCCACCCCTCTCCAGGAAGAGCTGCTCAGCCACTGGCAGGAGCAGGGCTTCAGCATCCATTTTCACGGTAATAATTAATCGCCCCGATCCGCAAAGCAGACCGGGGCTAACGCGCCGGGTTACAGGTGGATCTGGCTCCAGGATTTAAAGGTTTCGCTGCGGCTGATATTAAAAAAATCGGTCCTACCGCTACAGCCGAGCTTTTTAATCAGATTCAGCCGGATCTGATAAATGGTTTTAATATGCAGATTCAGCGACCGGCCAATGCTGGCGACCGCTTCGCCATTGCTGATAAGTTGAATAACTTTCTTTTCCCGCTCGGTAAACTGCACCGAGGCGCCCGGCGCCGGGTGGGTTTTATAGTAGCGGGTTGGCTGGTGCAGAAATATCTTTAACTCTTCCGGCGTTGAATTGGCCGGTAAGCGCAGCATAGGCAGTTCACTAAGAAAATTAAGATCGTTGCCTTCGGTTAACAAAATAAATAACGTATCCCGACGATTATAGTTGTGCTGCAGTACCGCGAAATAATTGTCGCTGGTAAAGAAAACATGTTTTTTGCGAAAGTAAGATGCCGGCAGACTATTCAGGATCAGCGACATCCCATAGAGAAGAAAACGATTATCAAACCACAGATCGTAATGTTCAGTACGATAGCAGGTATTATGGTGTGACATTTTATTTGCCTCAGTTAGCCGATAGAGACCCAGGCGTGCCGGCTCCGCAGGCTTAAGTCTGCTGCCAGCTCCGCGAGTTTAATTAATGATGAGGTTTGCTGTACAGCATATCCAGCGCCTGCAAATAGAGGTCGGAGAGTATTTCATTACTTTCCGTTTGCAGGCGATGCTGAATTTCCGTAATCATCCGCTCATTATTTATCGTTCTGTGCTGCTTAATGAGCGTATTTTCAATATTCTTCATCAGGGCCGAATTGAAGACAAACTCTGCTGGAATGGTATTTTTAATATGCATAGCTCGAACTCTCCCACGTATAACGCAAACTGACAATAAAAGTCGCTACGTACCATTGGTACGCGCCAAGTCACGAACAGGAAATGCAAAACCAGGAACCACCGCCTGACTTGCCGCGCCACCGTTAAACATCCCCGCTTCGTTGCGCAACAAGCAGTTAACACTCCAAACTATAGACGGTGATCCCACTATGTACAACTTTTTTTAGAACTATATGTACAACGCAACGGCTTATTTTTAATGTTTGTTTTTAGTTGTTGATTTTAAAGGATTCTATTTCCTGTATAACTTGTACATAAAAGCCGGTTTGTGCAGGATCCACTTGTAAAACTAGCGGGAAGAGGCTGACGACAGGCGTGAGCTCAATGGGAAGGTATTGTGCAGGCTGGCGTGTTGGATGAAATCGCGCCGACGCAGGAAGAGGTACACAGCAACTCTGTCGTCGACAGGTGGCTTTCTTCCGCGTCGGACGCTGATCATAGCGGATATCAGGTGAGGTTTTGTCTGTTTTTTGCACAATCAAGTAAAGAGCAACACATCGGCCATTTCGTTAACGTTTCGGTCGGTTTGTTGGCGGATAAGGCGTGTGCTACGCTTTTTACTAGCGATGCGATGGTTCGGCATCGTTATCTTTCTCCCATTTCCCTGTCGGGTCTTTTACCCCTGTCACGACCGGTAAATACGGCAAAGGCAGTCTGTCTATGGACAGGCGTAGAGGTGTGAGGAGGGGAAATGCGCGGTAAAAGCGTGATGCTCCTGGCCGGGTTAGCGACTTTCGCGCAGGCGAAAGAGATTAACCTCTATTCGGTGAATACCGGTTCCTATGTTTACCATCTGACCAATAATCACGGTCAATATACTGAGAATTTCGAGAACCACTTTTTCTCGGTGGAGCGGAAATTCTCTGACGACTCGAAATACAGCCTGCTGATTGGCACCTTGAATAACAGTTTCGACGATCGCTGTCTGGCGCTGGGGGTGAGAAGAGACTGGTATCACAACGGCAGCGGATGGACCTTCAAAGGCGTTTACGGCTATACCGGCGAATTCTTCTTAGATGCCTTCGAGCATTGCGGCGATCATGGCTCCTATAAAGATTTTAAGGACGCCACCGGGATCGGCTTTTCACCCTATATCTACCATGCTATCCAGTACAACTTTACCGACTATTTCGCCCTTGAGAGCGGCATTATTATTCCCAGCGTGTTTGTGATCAGCATCCAGTGGAGCTTCCGCTAAGTTGCCGCGTCGTTTGTTACAGGGTTATCACCTTCCTGAGCAGCGTACTGGAGAGCGCGGCGAGGGAAATGAGCACCGACAGGACAAACGTTAGGGCAATCACTCCCAGCTTGGTGGCTAACGAGTGAATAGGGATCAGCATCACCAGCAGGTGAAAAACGGAGTAGTGCAAAATATAGACCCCGGTCATCGCTTTGCTAACCGTCGCCAGCACGGCCTCCTTCAGTTCGCGGTTTTTTTTAAACTGCACGGCGTTAGCGGCGATCACCAGCAGGACGATCAGAATATAAATCTGCGACCCCGTGAGAATGAACGCATTGCGATCGGCTTTAAACAGCGCGAAGAAAAAGTGGCGTTCATAAAACCAGGTAAATAAATAGACAAAGGGCAGGGCGATAATGGCGGCTTTAATCACCCGCGGGTCGCGTATCCACTCCGTGACCCGCGGATCGTTAAACAACTGCCCGGTTAAATAAAAAAGTAGCCACGTCCACAGACGATACTGCGGCGCCAGGCTGAAAAGATGTCTTTCCGGGTAGAGCACCGAGAGCAGGTCGTAACCATAAGAGCAGCACAGTAGCGTCAGGACCACGGTGAAAAACAGACCGCGCCGCTGGCTGAGCCAGGCAATCAGGGGATGGAAGGTATAGATGACAATCAGGGCGAAAATAAACCAGGGCTGGATCAGGTAGCCGCGCTGGTAAGGCTCCCAGACATAATAGACCGTCACCCAAAACAGAAAGACGATCACCACGCTTTTAATTTTACCAATTTGCCAGTTGGCGTCGTGTCGCGTTTGCGCATCAAGATAGCCGGCCACCACAAAAAACAGCGGCGTGGCGATGGTCGAGACAAAGGTCAGCAGCCCGAGGATCCAGTGATAGTCATAATCAAAGCGATCCCAGGTATTATAGATGGTGAAAAAAGTCACCGCTGTCATACAGCCGAGTGTCTTAATAATGCTCAGGCCGGTACTGTTCATCGTTGAGGCGTCATATCCTTATGGTGAAAGCAGGCGTAAATCACCGGCAGAACCAGCAACGTTAGCACGGTGGCGAAGGCCAGACCGAACATAATCACCACTGCCATACTTTGGAAAAAAACATCGCGCAGCAGCGGGGCAAGGCCAAGCACGGTGGTGAAGGCGGTCAGCAGGATCGGCCGCAGACGAGATGTTGCCGCATCAATGATCGCTTGTCGTTGATCTTTCTCCTGTTTTTGTTGCTCTATCTCTTCCACCAGCACAATGCCGTTGCGGATCAGCATGCCGCTGAGGCTGAGAAGGCCGATTAAGGCCATAAAGCCGAAGGGGATGCCGGTCAGCAAAAAGCCGGGCGTGACGCCGATCAGCGCCAGCGGGACGGTCAGCCAGATGGCGACAGCGTTTCTCAGCGAACTGAACATCAGCACCGTAATGATAAACATCACCAGATAGCCAAGCGGCAGGGTCGTGAACAGCCCTTGCTGTGCTTCACTGGAGTTCTCGGCATCGCCGCCCCATTCGATGCGATAGCCATGCGGCAGCGTCAATGCGTCAATGCGCGGTTTCACCCGGGCGAGAATATCACCCGAGGTTTGGCCGCTTTGCGGGCTGGGATCCGTCTGGACCGTCAGCACCCGGGTGCGATCCCGGCGGAGAATCAAGGGATCTTCCCACTCCAGGGAGAAGCCATGGATGACGTTACTCAACGGGATATACTGCTGGCGGCTCTGGCTCCAGACCAGCACGTTATGCAGATGGTTGGCATCCTGTCGCTCCGCTGCCGGCGGCCGGACGATCACCGGCAGCAGATCGGCGCCCTCGCGATATAACCCGGCGCGACTGCCGGAGAAATTCATCTCCAGCGCGTTATCTATGTCCTGTTTATCCACCCCCAGCTCTCGCCCCAGCGCTAGGGAGTACTGCGGGCGGATCACCTTGCTGCGGTTCTGCCAGTCGTTACGCACGCTGTCGGTCGCCGGATCCTCAGCGAGAATATCGCTCACCTGACTGGCCAGCGCGCGCAGCGTATCCGGGTCAGGGCCCTTAATGCGCACTTCAATCGCGCTATCGCCGGAGGGGCCGAACATAATGCGTTTGGTGCTGGCGTTTACCTGCGGGTAGTTTCTGGCGATCCAGGTTTCGACGTGGCGGGTGACGGGGGCGATGCCGCGCTGGTCGTCCATCCGCACCATAATCTGCGCGTAGTTGCTGTACTGCCGCTGACCGCTGTAGGTAAGAATAAAACGCATACTGCCCTGGCCAATGGTGGCGACGGTGGTGATCACCCCGGGCTGGCCGGCGATCGACCGCTCAATATCGCGGGTCATCTGCTCGGTGGCGTTAATATCGGTACCGTAGGGCAGCCACAGGTCGACAAAGAAAATGGGCGTATTCGATGACGGAAAGAAATTCTGCCGCACGAAGGTGAAGCCCCAGATCGCCGCGGCCAGCAGGGCGCCCATCAGCACCAGAGTCAGGGTCTTTTGCTGCAGCAGTATTCGCAGCGTCTGCTGATAGCCACGGTAAAAGCGGCCGCGGTAGGGATCGGCTTTTTCCTCCGGCGCGGCGGCCGGCGGGGCGTGTTTAAACAACCACCACTTAATGAGCACCGGAGTGATGGTCAGGGCGGAGAACCAGCTGAGCATCAGGGAGATCAGCAGCACCTGGAACAGGGATTTGCAATACTCTCCGGTGGAGTCCTGCGAGAGGCCAATCGGCGCGAAGGCGAGGATGGCGATGACCGTGGCGCCGAGCAGCGGCAGGGCGGAGCGGCGGATCACATAGTTAATGGCGCCCAGCAGCGGCGATCCTTGCTGGCGGGCGATCAGCACCCCTTCGACAATGACAATGGCATTATCCACCAGCATACTCAGGGCGATGATCAGCGCCCCGAGGGAAATCCGCTGTAACTCGATCCCCCAGACAAACATGATAAGCAGGGTGCCGAGGACGTTGAGCGCCAGCGACAGGGCGATAATGATCCCGCTGCGTACTCCCATGAACACCAGCAGCACGCCGACCACGATCGCCAGGGCCATCAGGAAGTTGGTAATAAAGCCATTGACCGAGTGGGCGACCTCAGCCGCCTGATCGTAAAAAATGGCGATGTCGATACCCGCCGGTTTGTCGGCGGCCATCTGCTGGAGGCGGGCTTCAAGGGCGTGCCCGACGTCAATGACGTTGACGCCAGGAATAAAAGAGACCCCCATGGTCACCGCCTGGCGGCCGTTGGCATGATAAATACTGGACGGCGAGTCAGTCAGCCCGCGCGACAGCGTGGCAATATCCCGCAGTCGAGTGGTGGCGCTGGCGCCGTGAGGGCTGACCAGCAGATCCCCCAGTTCATCGATGCTCTGAAACTCCCCGGTGGGGTGTAGGCGGATCGATTCGCTGCCAACGCGGATCTCTCCGGCGCTGGACACCACGTTGAGCCGGGTCAGGATAGCGGCGAGCTGGTTGAGCGTGATCCCGCGCGCCGCCATTTTCGCCAGCGAGATATCAACATTGATCTGTTGCGGAATGATGCCGCCGATAGCGACTTTACCGACGCCAGGAACCAGCACCAGCTCCCGACGCAGCTGTTCGGCATAGCGCACCAGCTCGGGGTTGGTAAAACTGTCGCCCGAGATAGCGAAGAAAAAGCCAAACACATCGCCAAAGTCATCGTTGACGAAGGGGGTCACTACGCCAGGGGGGAAAAGTCGGCTGGCGTCACCGACGCGGCGACGTAGCTCATCCCAGATTTGCGGCAGCTCGCTGGAATGGTACTGCGAAGCGATATTCACCGTAATTTGCGATAAGCCATTTGAGGAGATGGAGCTGACGTTATCCAGTGAGGGAAGCTGCTGAATCGCGTTTTCCAGCGGCAGGGTCACCTCCTCCTCCACCTGTTGAGCGGACGCGCCCGGGTAGTGGGTCACGATCACCGCCGTTTTGATGGTGAAGGCAGGATCTTCCAGACGGCCGATATTGAGCAGGGCGAACAGACCACCCACCCCCAGCAGCAGAATGGCTAACCAGACGCGGGTCGGGTTATTAATAAACTGACGGGAAATGTCCATTTATAATCCTCGTTCACGCGTCCAGATCCGCACCGGCTGCCCGGCATGCAGCTCGCTCACGCCCGCCGCGACCACCTCTTCACCCGCGCGGAGACCGTCGGTGATGGCCACTCCCTGCGAGGTCACCTCGCCGACCGTGACCTTGCGCTCCTCAAGAAACCGATGCGCGTTGTCGCCTTTCACCACCCAGACGACCGGTTCATTCTTCGGCCGGTTATCCGGGTTAAACACCGCCTCTACCGGCACCATGAGCGTTTCCCTTCCAGCGCTGGCCGGTAAATTGCCGAGATTGACCGTCACGGTGCCGCTGACCCCGCCGACGGTGGGAAAATCATCCGGCCGCGGCATGGTTAAAATGATCTGCCAGGTAAGGGTGCTGTTGTCGCTGCTGCCGGTATGCTCTTTGTATTCCGCCGTAAATTCGCGGCCCGGCAGGGTATTGATCCTGACGACGGGGCGGTAGGCGGTATTGCGGATATCCAGGGAGGTGAACAGATTTTCGGGAATGCTGAAGACCACATCCAGCAGGTCGGTACGCGTCAGGGTGATCACCGGCTGGCCGGCGGCGACCACCTGATGGTTGCGGATATGCACGCCGGCGGCAATCCCGCCGAAGGGCGCGGTGAGGCTCATTTGCGCCAGCTCTTCACGGGCGATTTTTAAGGCCGCGTTGGCGGCATCGCGATTGGCGCGCTGCACGTCCATCTCCGCTTGGGAAATCGCCTGACGTCCCGCCAGGGTCTGGAAGCGATCAAACTGACGCTGGGCGAGGGTAGCCGCCGTCTGTCGCTCATTGACCCGCTGTTGGGCCTCGCGGGCATTCAGGCGCGCCAGCGTTTGCCCCTGGGCGATGGTCGCCCCCTGGCGAATATCCAGCGATTCCACCTGGCCCCCCCGCTTAAACGACAGCTCGGTGGAGTCGCCAGACTCGATACGTGCCGGAAACGTTCGCTGCTGGGTATTGCCCACGGCGGTCACCTGCGCCACCTTGACCATGCGCGGGGCGGACTCGACGGACGGCGATTTCTGATCGCAAGCGGTTGTAAATAAAATAACAACCGGGATGAGAGAAAAATAACGGTTCACAGTATTCCCCTCAGATTCAGGATTTATTTTACATTTTTATTACGCGGCGCACGCTTATTCGGCGAGGGCGGCGACAACCAGATAGGTGAATAGTCCCACCAGCGTGCAGGCGACAATGGCCAGCGCGACAAATAATCCCAGACGTAACAGGCTATAACCAAACATGATTTTCTCCCTTTACTCCCACCCGAACCGCGAATGTCATTTAATTCGGCCCCCCACGGTGACCACCGGACATTCGGAGCGGCACTCCTGCTTGTAATCAGCATAGTCGGAGAAAAGGTGAAGTGTTAAAAAAGAGCATACCGCAAGCGGCAGCGGCACTGTTGGGGAAAACGCAGGAGATCTGCAGGGAATATGTGGTTTTTATAATATTTTTCAGTCTATTAATCCGTCATTTTCTAATGTTAATTTTCCTGTGCTACGTTTAATAACATCTATTCCGCTTGCCGCTTCTGTTGTTGAGATTTGCTTCCTCCCCAAGTATGGGGCTATTCATCACTACGCATTGTATTGGTAATAAAAGGATTATCTCATGTATAAAAATATCGTTGTTCCCGTTGACGTGTTTGATGCAGGCCTGGCCGACAAAGCCCTCTCTCATGCGAAATTCCTCGCCCAGCACTCTGCCGGGCAAATTCATCTTGTGCATGTTATTCCGGCATTTTCACCGGTATTAACACGTGGATTTATCTCTGATGCGCGAAAGATGGAAGAGCATTTGATTTCTGCCGCTAAGGAAAAACTCAGCGATCTGGTAAAGAAAAATGCCCTGGCGGAAGAGACCAGCCATCTTTATGTGCGCAGTGGCAATATTCGCGATCAAGTGATTGACCTGGCCGATGAGCTGAAAGCGGACGTGGTGATTGTCGGTTCGCGCAATCCAGGGATCCAGACCCATCTTCTGGGCTCTGAAGCGGCAAACATCGTGCGCTACGCCCATGTACCGGTTTTCGTTGTGCGCTGATGACGGCGGGATGTCGTCCTGACTTCCGCTTCAGAAATCGAGGGAGAGAGTATGAATACAGATAAACCGGGGGCGCCCTTCTATCAGCGTTCCGTCGAAGAGACGCTCGCCAGCGTGCAAAGTACGCCGGAGGGCATTAGCGGGACAGAAGCGGCCACACGCCTGCAGCAGTATGGCGAAAACGCCCTGCCGCAGAAGCCGGGTAAGCCAGCCTGGCTGCGTTTTATCGTGCATTTTAACGATGTACTAATCTACGTGCTGCTGGCGGCGGCGCTGCTGAAGGCGGTGATGGGCCATTGGATCGACATGGCGGTGATCCTCGCGGTGGCGGTCGTCAATGCGCTGATTGGCTTCATCCAGGAAAGTAATGCGGAGAAATCGCTGCAGAGTATCCGCAATATGCTGTCCAGCGAAGCGGTAGTGATCCGCCAGGGTAACCATGAAACCATCCCCACCACCTCGCTGGTACCCGGCGATATCGTGGTGATCCGCGCCGGCGACCGTATCCCCGCTGATTTACGGGTGATTGAGGCGCACAACCTGCGGGTGGAAGAGGCCATCCTCACCGGGGAGTCAACGGTGGTGGAAAAAACCACCGAGCCGCTGAGCGGCGATTTACCGCTCGGCGATCGCAGCAACCTGTTGTTTTCCGGTACCACCGTCAGCTCAGGGGCGGGCAAAGGGATCGTGGTGGCAACCGGCGGCGATACCGAGCTGGGTCACATCAACCAGATGATGGCGGGCATTGAAAAACACCGTACGCCGCTGCTGGTGCAAATGGACAAGCTGGGCAAAGCCATCTTTATCCTCATTCTGGTGATGATGGCGGCGCTGTTCGTCTTTAGCCTGCTGTTCCGCGATATGCCGGTCTCCGAACTGATGCTGTCGCTGATTAGTCTCGCGGTGGCGTCAGTCCCGGAAGGCTTGCCGGCGATTATCTCGATTATTCTGTCGCTCGGTGTGCAGGCGATGGCGCGCCAGAAAGCGATTATCCGCAAGCTGCCGACGGTGGAAACCCTCGGCGCGATGACGGTTATCTGTTCGGATAAAACCGGGACCCTCACCATGAACGAAATGACGGTGAAGGCGGTGATCACCGCGGACAGCGTCTATCGGGTGGAAGGGGATAGCTATGAGCCGGTCGGTAAGATCCACGCCATTGATGACCCGACGCCGGTCGCGGTCGCGCCTGGCACGCTGTTCGAACGCTATCTGCGTACCATCGATCTGTGTAACGACAGTCAGCTTATTAAAGATGAGAGCGGGTTGTGGAAAATCACCGGTGGCCCGACCGAGGGGGCGCTGAAGGTACTGGCGGCGAAGGTTACTCTGCCGCCGCTGACCAGCGAGCTGCGCAGTAAAATTCCTTTTGATTCGCAA
Organism: Klebsiella sp. M041; assembly: GCF_059759695.1. Taxonomy (NCBI): domain Bacteria; kingdom Pseudomonadati; phylum Pseudomonadota; class Gammaproteobacteria; order Enterobacterales; family Enterobacteriaceae; genus Klebsiella; species Klebsiella sp. M041. The sequence goes on along the minus strand of NZ_JCAXWU010000008.1, from coordinate 106,390 downwards.
TATAAATACATGTCGACCCTCTACCGGCTGGGTGAAGAGGAGGTGGTGCTGGTCACTGGCGCGCCGGATGTCCTGTTCCGCTTGTGTCAATATCAACAGAGCGACAGCGGATTGCAGCCGCTGGATCTACCGTACTGGGAAGGCAAAATTGAAGAGTACGCCCGGGAAGGGCTACGGATGGTGGCCGCGGCCTGGAAGCCGGCTTCCGCAGGCCAGACGGAACTAACCCATCAGGATCTGCAGCAGGGGGTGATTTTGTTAGGGGTTGCCGGGATGATGGATCCGCCGCGTCCGGAGGCCATCACGGCGATTGCCGACTGCCTGCAGGCCGGGATCCGCGTGAAGATGATCACCGGCGACCACCCGCAAACGGCGATGAGTATCGGCAAGATGCTGGGGATTGGCAATGCGGGGAATGCCATTACCGGGCGCGAACTGGAGGTGATGGACGACGCGCAGCTGAGCGTGGCCGCGCAGCAGTATGATATCTTTGCCCGAACCAGCCCGGAAGATAAGTTCCGCCTGGTGCAGGCCCTGCAGAGCAAGAAAGAGATTGTCGGGATGACCGGCGACGGGGTGAACGATGCTCCGGCGCTGAAGCAGGCTGACGTCGGCGTGGCGATGGGGATCAAGGGGACCGAGGTGACCAAGGAAGCCGCCGATATGGTGCTGACCGATGATAACTTCGCCACCATCGCCAGCGCGGTCCGCGAGGGGCGTCGGGTGTATGACAACCTGAAGAAAACCATTCTCTTCGTCATGCCGACCAACCTTGCGCAGGGGTTACTGATCGTGATCGCGCTGCTGGCGGGCAACGTACTGCCGCTGACGCCGGTGCTGATCCTGTGGATGAACATGGCCACTTCCGCCACGCTGTCGTTTGGTCTGGCGTTTGAAGCCGGTGAGAAAAATATTATGCGGCGGCCGCCGCGTGATCCGAAAATTCACGTCATGGACGGCTTTGCCATCTGGCGCGTGGCGTTTGTGGGGTCGATGATTGCGGTCAGCGCATTTATTCTCGAAGCCTGGCTGCAGCCGCGCGGCTATTCGCCGGAGTTTATCCGTACCGTGCTGTTGCAGACCCTGGTCACCGCCCAATGGTTCTATATGCTGAACTGCCGCGTGTCGGATGGTTTCTCGTTGACGAAAAGTCTGCTGGCTAACAAAGGGATCTGGATTGTCAGCGGCGTGCTGCTGGTGCTGCAGCTGCTGATTATCTATGCGCCGTTTATGCAGATGCTGTTCGGTACCACCGGGCTGCCGTTCCGCTACTGGGTGATCACCTTCATCATCGGCTTCGCGATGTTCCTGATCGTTGAACTGGAAAAACCGCTGACCCGCAAATGGCGAACCGCCTGACGGCGTGACGTGCAGTACGCAAAAGAGAAGAGGGGGCATCGCCCCCTCTCTGGCTGACGACAAACCTGTTTCGTCATTGTGCTCGCATTTCTGCCGGGTGGCGGCATTCGCCTTACCCGGCCTACGAAAGACTTCAATATCAAACTGTTATGCAGTTAGCAGTAGGCCCGCGCAAGCGCAGCGCCGCCGGGCAATCCCTGAAGATTGCACGTTGTCAGCAGTCTGAGAGAGGGCATCGCCCTCTCTTTTATTATGGTTCACGCTTGTTGCGCGTTACTGTTTCGGCTCGGCGACCACAGTGCTTCCCACGCCGCGGTTGTTATATTCCCACATGCGATTGACGCTATTGTCGTTGAGGTTGCGCTGCAGATTGCCTTTGGCATCTACTGCGCCAACGTTACCGCTAAAGGCACGGTTTGAACCGACCGCTGCCGCCCACGGCTGGGCGATGTTAAAGCCTTCATTGATGACGCTGTCGCGGATCACGACCTGGCCATTGCTGTTGCCGTCAACGTCCAGCGCGCGGCCCAGCTGCGCGACGTTATCGCCGGACGCGGTAAAGCGGCTGTTGGTCGCCAGGAAGCCGTAGGTCACGCTCTTCAGGGTAGCCGGCGCGAAAACATAGGCTTCTTTCTGGGTACGCGAGTTCACCACGCGGAAATCGGTGTTATCAAATACCACCGCGCCGCGACCGGACACGATATCCACATCGCCTTCAATGTAGCTGTTGGTCACCAGGGTGCGGGTCTGGCGGTTATCCTGCAGACGGTTCTGCACGCCGCTGTTGGTCACAAAGAAGGTGTTCTGACGGCCAAGAATATTGACCTTGTTGATCTGCACCTGATCGCCATCGGTGCGCAGGGCGACGGCCTGGTGAGTACCGGCGTCGACGCTGTCGCCAAGGTTGTTGGCGATGGTCAGGTTCTGCAGCTGCAGGCCGTTATTCTGCGACCAGAAGACCGCAGAGCACATCACGCCGACGGTGGCGGTGGATTTGCTCTGGCAGCTATCGAACATATACCATGCCGGTTTGCCCGGCATATATTTACCGCCCGGATTGACCAGACGGCGCCAGGTGTTGCGATCCATTTCAGAATCAATGGCTTCGCTGATTTTCACGTCAATCGGTTTATCGCCGGTACCATACAGGGTCAGGGCGCCAGGCGCCGCCGGTACGTAAACCGTTCCCGGGTACTCGCCAGGCATGATGGCAATAAACAGACGGCGATTTGAATGACGGGCAATCGCCGCATCGACCGCCGCCTGGACGGTGGTATGGGTCACGCCCTGGGTTCCCGCCGGGCCAACGATAAAGTCAGGCTGCGCCGGCAGGCTGATGGCAGATGGCGTCCAGGCCGCGGCATTGGGAGTCAGCGACTGGAAATAGGCCGCCGGGGTAAAGTTTTTCGCTTCATCGGCGTTCAGAATGGGACGCGCGGTGGTGCCCGGTGCAGTCTGCGTAGAGGGCTGTTGATCGGCAGGCGTCGAGCTACAGGCGGACAGCGTCACGCCGAAGGCCAGCGCCAGCGCCAGACGGGAAACGGAATATGTGTTCATGTTGCTCCGGGCAAAATTAAGCGTAGTGAAATACCCCGGCTGAGACGCCAGGGTATAAGTCCTTTAAAACCTGCTGTTTTATACTAACTTGAACGAAACGGGAAGACATGGGCGGAAAAACTTACCGTCTTTACGCAACGTGCAGTCCTGCTGGATGGTCTTTAGTCACAAAAAAATAACATTTCCCCGCGCTATTGTTGACTTTATCGGCGTTATGAAAATAAATGTCTATACAACCCATGACAAGTTAAGCGCTATGACTCAAGCCACCTCTGAACGCGTTATCTGGCGAAACGCGCGTCTCGCCACCCTGAACCCTGATTACTCTCAACCCTACGGTCTGCTGGAGCGCCATGCGCTGCTGGTGCGCAATGGCCGCATTGAGGCAATTGTCGCCGACGCTGACGCTCCCGGCGGGCGCAGTATCGATCTCGAAGGCCGGCTGGTTACGCCGGGTTTAATCGACTGCCATACCCACCTGATCTTTGGCGGCAGCCGGGCGCAGGAGTGGGAGCAGCGGCTGAACGGCGTCTCCTATCAGACCATCAGCGCCAGCGGCGGGGGGATTAATGCCACCGTGCGCGCCACGCGCGACAGCAGCGAAGCTGAACTACTGGCGCTGGCGCAGCCGCGTCTGGCGCGCCTGCTGCGTGAAGGGGTGACCACCCTGGAGATTAAATCAGGCTACGGTCTCGATCTGCAAAACGAACGCAAAATGCTGCGGGTCGCCCGCCAGCTGGCCGACGACAATGGCGTGGAACTGTCGGCGACGTTGCTCTCCGCTCACGCCACGCCGCCGGAATATCATGGCGACGCCGATGGCTATATCTCGCTGGTCTGCGAGACCATACTGCCGACGCTGTGGCAGGAGGGACTGTTTGAAAGCGTTGACGTCTTCTGTGAAAACGTTGGCTTCAGCCCGCAGCAAACCGAGCGCGTCTTTCAGGCGGCGCAGGCGCTGGGCATTCCGGTAAAAGGCCACGTTGAGCAGCTCTCGTCGCTGGGCGGTGCGCAGCTGGTGAGCCGCTATCACGGACTGTCCGCCGACCATATCGAGTATCTGACGGAAGAGGGCGTGGCGGCGATGCGCGAAAGCGGCACCGTGGCAGCTCTGCTCCCCGGCGCGTTCTACTTCCTTAATGAAACCCGCAAACCGCCGGTGGAACTGCTGCGCAAATACCAGGTGCCGATGGCGGTGGCGACCGATTTCAACCCCGGCACCAGCCCCTTCGCCAGCCTGCATCTGGCGATGAACATGGCCTGCGTCAAGTTTGGTTTAACGCCGGAAGAGGCCTGGGCCGGGGTAACGCGCCATGCCGCGCGGGCGCTGGGGCGGCAGGACAGCCACGGTCAGCTGGCGGCGGGCTTTGTGGCTAACTTTGCCATCTGGGATGCCGAGCATCCGGTCGAGATGGTGTATGAGCCGGGGCGCGCGCCGCTCTGGGGACGCGTGGTACGAGGAGAACTGCAATGATGCTGTGGCAAGCTACGCCCGCCAGTCTCTGGCAGGGACGCGATGATAGCGCGGAAGCGCCGAATGCGCTGCGCCTGTTCCAGACTATCGCCCGCGCGGAACGCTTCGCGCCGCAGGAGATGCCCGGTGATATCGCGCTGCTCGGCTTCGCCTGTGACGAAGGCGTCCGGCGTAACAAAGGGCGTACCGGCGCCGGGCATGGTCCGGAAGCGCTGCGCCGGGCGCTGGCCAATATGGCCAGCCATCAGGGCCACGACCGCTGCGTGGATATGGGCACGATTAGCGTCGATGGCGAACAGTTAGAAGCCGCGCATCAGGCGCTGCGCGAGGCGGTGGCCGCCTGCCAGCGTGCCGGCAAACGCACGCTGGTCCTGGGCGGCGGTCATGAGACGGCCTTCGGCCATGGCGCTGGGGTTCTGGATGCCTTCCCGGGCGAAAAAGTGGGCATTATTAATCTCGATGCGCATCTGGATTTACGCTTTGCCGAATGCGCCAGCTCCGGGACGCCGTTCCGCCAGCTGGCGCTGGAGTGTGACGCCCAGCAGCGCGGTTTTCACTATACCTGCATCGGCGTCAGCCGGGCGGCGAACACCCAGGCGCTATGGGATGAAGCAGCGCGCCGCCAGGTGGCTGTCGTTGAGGATCTGGCGGTGCTGGCGGACTTCGACACTCACGTGTTGCCGGAGCTGGAGCGCAATATCGCGCAGTACGATCGTCTGTATCTGACCATCGATCTCGACGTGCTGCCGGCGCGCGAAATGCCGGCGGTTTCCGCGCCGGCGGCGCTGGGCGTGCCGCTGGCAATCCTGCTGCGCATCGTTGAGCTGTTGTGCCGCAGCGGAAAGCTGCAGGCGGTGGATTTGGTCGAGTTTAATCCGCAATTTGACATCGACGGACAGGGTGCCCGCGCGGCGGCCCGTCTGGCATGGCAAATCGCCCATTGGTGGCGCTAGCGATCCGCGCTATTATTTTCGCTTCGCCGCTCCGCTTATTATGCATAAGGAAAGCCAGGCCATGTTTGCACAACAACCTCGTTCCGCGCCCGCGCCTTTCTATGAAAAGGTGAAGCAGGCGATTAGCGAAAAAATCTACCGCGGCGAGTGGCGTCCGCACGACCGAATTCCCTCGGAGGCTGAACTGGTTGCTCAGTTCGGCTTCAGCCGGATGACCATCAACCGCGCGCTGCGCGAGCTGACGGATGAAGGCCTGCTGGTCAGGCTGCAGGGGGTCGGGACCTTCGTCGCCGAGCCGAAAGGGCAGTCGGCGCTGTTTGAAGTGCGCAGCATTGCCGATGAGATTGTCTCTCGTCGCCATCAGCACCGCTGTGAAGTGCTGCTGCTGGAGGAGACCGAAGCCGATCTCATTCAGGCGGAGGCGCTCACCGTCGCCGAAGGCACGCGTATCTTCCACTCACGGATGGTGCATTTCGAAAACGAGGTTCCGGTACAAATCGAAGATCGCTGCGTCAATGCTGCGGTGGTGCCGGATTACTTGTTACAGGATTACACCACTACCACGCCGCATGATTATCTGTCGCTGATCGCCCCGTTAACCGAAGGCGAACATATTGTCGAGGCGGTGCAGGCGACGTCAGAGGAGTGCGCGCTGCTGCGCATTCTGCCGCACGATCCCTGCCTGCTCATTCGCCGTCGCACCTGGTCGAAGACGCATATTGTCTCTCACGCTCGCCTGCTGTTCCCCGGCGCGCGCTACCGTCTGCAGGGCCATTTCAGCTCGTAATTTTCCCTGGCGTCAGCAAAACGTGATTGCTGACGCAATATAACAAAATTGTATCATTTCTGTTAAATCCTGGCTTGCGCAGAGTTGTATAGACAAGTATATGTATCTACGTACACAACGTTAATTGTCAGGAGAAACCCCGATGTCGCAAAGCAAATATCGCCAGCTGGACGTCCGTGCACCGAGAGGCACGACGCTGACCGCCAGGAGCTGGTTGACCGAAGCGCCGCTGCGTATGTTAATGAACAACCTCGATCCCGATGTCGCTGAAAACCCGCATGAGCTGGTGGTCTATGGCGGTATTGGTCGCGCTGCGCGCAACTGGGAATGCTATGACGCTATCGTGAAGGCGCTGAAAAACCTGGAAAGCGACGAGACCCTGCTGGTGCAGTCCGGTAAACCGGTCGGCGTATTTAAAACGCATGAAAACTCGCCGCGCGTGCTGATCGCTAACTCCAACCTGGTTCCGCACTGGGCCACCTGGGAACACTTCAACGAACTGGATGCCAAAGGGCTGGCGATGTACGGCCAGATGACCGCCGGCAGCTGGATCTACATCGGTAGCCAGGGCATCGTGCAGGGCACCTACGAAACCTTCGTCGAAGCCGGTCGCCAGCACTATCAGGGCAGCCTGAAAGGGCGCTGGGTGTTAACCGCCGGTCTGGGCGGCATGGGCGGTGCGCAGCCGCTGGCCGCGACGCTGGCGGGCGCCTGCTCGCTGAACATCGAATGTCAGCAGAGCCGCATCGATTTCCGTCTGCGTACCCGCTACGTGGATGAACAGGCCACTTCTCTGGATGACGCCCTGGCACGCATCAAAAAATACACCGCCGAAGGCCGCGCCATCTCCATCGCGCTGTGCGGCAACGCTGCGGATATCGTGCCAGAGCTGGTGAAACGCGGCGTGCGCCCGGATATGGTTACCGATCAGACCAGCGCCCACGATCCGCTGCATGGCTATCTGCCGAAAGGCTGGAGCTGGGAGGAGTATCAGCAGAAAGCCGAATCCGATCCGCAGGGCACCATTCTGGCGGCGAAACGCTCAATGGCCGACCACGTGCAGGCGATGCTGGCCTTCCACGAGATGGGGGTGCCGACCTTCGACTACGGCAACAACATCCGTCAGATGGCGCAGGAAGTGGGCGTCAGCAATGCCTTCGATTTCCCGGGCTTCGTGCCGGCGTATATCCGCCCGCTGTTCTGCCGGGGTATCGGCCCGTTCCGTTGGGTAGCGCTGTCCGGCGATCCGCAGGATATCTACAAAACCGACGCGAAAGTGAAAGAGATCATTAAAGATGATCAGCACCTGCACCACTGGCTGGATATGGCGCGCGAGCGCATCAGCTTCCAGGGACTGCCGGCGCGTATCTGCTGGGTAGGTCTGGAGTGGCGTCAGAAGCTCGGTCTGGCGTTTAACGAAATGGTGCGCAGCGGCGAAGTCTCCGCGCCGATCGTGATTGGCCGCGATCACCTTGATTCCGGCTCCGTCGCCAGCCCGAACCGCGAAACCGAAGCCATGCGCGACGGCTCAGATGCGGTATCCGACTGGCCGCTGCTGAACGCCTTGCTTAACACCGCCAGCGGCGCGACCTGGGTGTCGCTGCACCACGGCGGCGGCGTAGGTATGGGCTTCTCGCAGCACTCCGGGATGGTTATCGTCTGTGACGGTACCGATGAAGCGGCGGCGCGTATCGCTCGCGTCCTGCGCAACGACCCGGCGACCGGCGTGATGCGTCATGCCGATGCGGGTTACGATATTGCTATTGAATGCGCAGCAGAACAGGGTCTGAATCTTCCGATGGTGGCAGCAACGCAGGGGAACGCTAAATGAAATCGTTAACGCTCATTCCGGGGAAACTGAGCCTGTCGCAGCTCCGCGAGGTTTACAGCCACCCGCTGAACATTACCCTCGACAGCAGCGCGTTTGCCGCCATTGATGAGAGCGTGGCCTGCGTCAACGCCATCCTTGCCGAAGGGCGTACCGCCTACGGTATCAACACCGGTTTTGGCCTGCTGGCGCAAACCCGTATCTCGACGGACGATCTGGAGAACCTGCAGCGTTCGCTGGTGCTGTCCCATGCGGCGGGCGTAGGTGAGCCGCTGGACGACGACCTGGCGCGCCTGATTATGGTGCTGAAGATTAACAGCCTGTCTCGCGGTTTCTCCGGGATCCGCCTGAGCGTGATCCAGGCGCTGATTGGCCTGGTGAATGCCGGCGTGACGCCGTGGATCCCGGCGAAAGGTTCCGTCGGCGCCTCCGGTGACCTCGCACCGCTGGCGCATATGTCGCTGACGCTGCTGGGCGAAGGCAAAGCGCGGGTACGCGGCGGCGAATGGCTGCCAGCGACCGACGCGCTGCGTCAGGCGGGGCTGGAACCGATTACCCTGGCGGCGAAAGAGGGCCTGGCGCTGCTGAACGGCACCCAGGCCTCGACGGCTTTTGCGCTGCGCGGTCTGTTCGAAGCCGAAGATCTGTTCGCCTCCGCGGTCGTCTGCGGGGCGTTAACCACTGAAGCGGCGCTGGGTTCGCGTCGTCCGTTCGACGCGCGTATTCACGAGGTGCGCGGCCAGCGCGGGCAGATTGATGCGGCGGCACTGTATCGCCACCTGTTGACCGATGACAGCGCGATCTCGCGGTCGCATCATAATTGCACCAAGGTTCAGGATCCGTACTCACTGCGCTGCCAGCCGCAAGTGATGGGCGCCTGCCTGACGCAGATCCGCCAGGCGGCGGAAGTACTGTTAGCCGAAGCGAATGCGGTCTCCGATAACCCGCTGGTCTTTGCCGCCGAAAATGACGTCATCTCCGGCGGTAACTTCCACGCCGAACCGGTGGCGATGGCGGCGGATAATATCGCGCTGGCGATCGCCGAAATCGGCTCGCTCTCCGAGCGTCGTATCGCGCTGATGATGGACAGCCATATGTCGCAGCTGCCGCCGTTCCTCGTGAAAAATGGCGGCGTCAACTCCGGGTTTATGATCGCCCAGGTCACAGCGGCGGCTTTGGCCAGTGAAAACAAAGCGCTGTCACACCCGCATAGCGTTGACAGCCTGCCGACGTCCGCCAACCAGGAAGACCACGTCTCGATGGCGCCGGCTGCCGGTCGTCGCCTGTGGGCGATGGCGGAAAACACCCGCGGGGTGCTGGCCGTTGAGTGGCTGGCGGCGGCGCAGGGGCTGGATATGCGCGAAGGGCTGACCACCAGCCCGCTGCTGGAAGAGGCGCGCCATCTGCTGCGCGAACGCGTCCCTCACTATACGCAGGATCGCTACTTCGCCCCGGATATCGATAATGCCATTGCGCTTCTGGCGGCCCGTCACCTGACGCGTCTGCTGCCTGCCGTACTGCCAGGCCTGCACTAATCACCGTTGTTCTCTGTACCCGCGTCGGGGGAAATCATTCCCCCGACCGCCCTACATCGCATATTTGTCGTCAAATAAAAAAACCAGGACACCTGTATATGCAACAACAACACAAGCCACATCTGCTGCGCGGGCTCAATGCCCGACACATTCGATTTATTGCGCTCGGCTCCGCGATTGGCACCGGGCTGTTCTATGGCTCGGCTTCCGCCATCAAGGCGGCGGGCCCGGCGGTGCTGCTGGCCTATTTGATTGGCGGCGCGGCGGTGTTTATCGTCATGCGCGCGCTGGGCGAGATGGCGGTGCGCAACCCGGTTTCCGGCTCCTTCGGCAGCTATGCCCGCCAGTATCTCGGCCCGCTGGCCGGGTTTATTACCGGCTGGACCTACACTTTTGAAATGGTAATCGTCGCCCTGGCCGACGTGACCGCCTTCGGCATCTATATGGGATTGTGGTATCCCGATGTCCCGCGCTGGATCTGGATCCTCAGCATCATCTTCTTTATCGGCGCCATGAACCTGTGCAACGTGCGGGTGTTCGGCGAGATGGAGTTCTGGCTGTCGCTGGTGAAGGTGGTGGCGATTATCGCCATGATGCTGGCGGGGGCGGGGATCATCTTCTTTGGCTTCGGCCATAGCTTCCCGGCCACCGGGCTGGAAAATCTCTGGAGCCACGGCGGCTTTGCCCCTAACGGCTGGCAGGGCGTTATCGCCTCGCTTGGCATCGTGATGTTCGCCTTCGGCGGGGTGGAGATTATCGGCGTCACCGCCGCGGAAGCGAAGGATCCGAAGAAGGTCATCCCGCAGGCCATCAATACCATTCCGCTGCGCATTATCCTGTTCTACGTCTGCACCCTGGCGGTGCTGATGGCGATTTTCCCGTGGAACAGCTTTGGCGAGCAGGGGAGTCCGTTTGTGCTGATTTTCGACGGTCTGGGGATCCCGGCGGCGGCGACAATCCTTAACATCATCGTGATCAGCGCCAGCATCTCGGCGATTAACAGCGATATCTTCGGCGCCGGACGCATGATGTATGGCATGTCGAAGGAGGGGCTGGCGCCGAAAAGCTTCCAGCGCATCGCCAGCAACGGCGTACCCTGGATGACGGTGGTGGTCATGGGCGGCGCGCTGCTGGCGGCGGTGGTACTGAACTATCTGATCCCCGAGCAGGTATTTGTGCTGATTGCTTCGCTGGCGGCATTCGCCACGGTGTGGGTATGGCTGATGATCCTGCTGTCCCATTTCGCCATGCGCCGTAGTTTGTCTGCCGAAGAGCGCAGCCAGATTGCCTTCCCCGTTCCGTTCTGGCCGGTGGCGCCGCTGTTAACGCTGCTGTTTATGGGGCTGGTCATCGCTGTGCTGGGGATGTTTGCCGAGACGCGGATGGCGCTGATCGCTGGCCTGGTCTGGCTCGGGCTGCTGACGGTGGTGTGGTACGCGCGGGTGCGTAAAACCGCGCTGCAGGTTGTCACTGAGCAGTAAATCAGATCTCCCCGGCGGCGCTGCGCTTGCCGGGGCGACGAGGTATGAGCCTGTGAGAGGGAACTGTAGGCCGGGTAAGGCGCAGCCGCCACCCGGCACAAAATCGGCTCTGTGCCTGCTGTCATCGCCCGGTGGCGCTGCGCTTACCGGGCCTACGAGGTATGAGCCTGTGAGAGGGAACTGTAGGCCGGGTAAGGCGCAGCCGCCACCCGGCAAAATAACGGCACAACCGGAAATGTCCTTGTTCGCACTGCGCCTGGCAGGGCTACAACTTCTATGTTAATTCCGGGCAGATTGCGCTCCCGGTTAATTTTCTGCGTTATGTCTCTTACGGCGCAGGGAGCGCACAGGGGGCGGCCAGTCGCCGCCGCCCCCTGTACCCCCGGGCTCCGGCCAGCAAAATCGCCGCTACGCGGTACCTTCGACTTATCCCTGCAGGCTTCGGGTCGGGCCGAGGCAGCGTCCGTGCAAAACACGGCCCTCAGCCCGCATCCATGCGGGCTGCCCCGGCCTTTCGGGAACGTCTCAGCGATTTTGAGGCCGTCAGCACCGGCAGTTTCAGCAACAATGGTGAATAAATTAACGACAGGTCGTACGAACCCCAGGCCGGGTCAGGCGCAGTCGCCACCCGGCACAAAATCGGCTCTGCGCCTGCTGTCATCGCCCGGTGGCGCTGCGCTTACCGGGCCTACGAGGTATGAGCCAGTGAGAGGACCCTGTAGGCCGGGTAAGGCGCAGCCGCCACCCGGCAAAATAACGGCATAACCGGAAATGTCTTGTTCGTACTGCGCCTGGCAGGGCTACAACTTCTATGTTAATTCCGGGCAGATTGCGCTCCCGGCTAATCGTCTGCGTTATGTCAATCATGGCGAAGGGAGCGCACAGGGGGCGGCCAGTCGCCGCCGCCCCCTGTACCCCCGGGCTCCGGCCAGCAAAATCGCCGCTGCGCGGTTCCTTCGACTTATCCCTGCAGGCTTCGGGTCGGGCCGAGGCAGCGTCCGTGCAAAACACGGCCCTCAGCCCGCATCCATGCGGGCTGCCCCGGCCTGCCGGGAACGTCTCAGCGATTTTGAGGCCGCCAGCACAGGCAGTTTCAGCAAGGCTGGTGAATAAATGAACGACAGGTCGCACGAACCCCAGGCCGGGTCAGGCGCAGCCGCCACCCGGCACAAAATCGGCTCTGCGCCTGCTGTCATCGCCCGGTGGCGCTGCGCTTACCGGGCCTACGAGGTATGAGCCTGTGAGAGGACCCTGTAGGCCGGGTAAGGCGCAGCCGCCACCCGGCAAAATAACCATGCAACAGGGTTGCCTGGAAGGTAATCAATACTTTCCCGGCGGCGCGGCGCTTTCCAGACCTACAGCTACGTGTATTTATTTGATATGTAAGTGTTATCTGGTAAAGGTGAGTGTAGCGCCACCTGAAAAACACGTGGCGCCGCAGGTAGCCCGGATAAGGCGCAAGCCGCTATCCGGGGGAAGATTAACTGAACAGGGCGGTGATGGAGGCGCTGGCGAGGGAATGGAAATGGACGTTAAAGCCGACCATTGCGCCGCTGGCCTCGGCATCCACCTCAATTTTCTCAACGTCCAGGGCGTGGACGGTAAAGATATAGCGGTGGGTCTCGCCCTTCGGCGGCGCCGCGCCGCCGTATCCCGCCTTGCCAAAATCGGTGCGGGTCTGAACGGCCTCTTCCGGCAGCTCCGCCTGACCGGAACCGGCCCCCCTGCGGCAGGACGCGCGTATCCGCAGGCAGGTTAGCCACCACCCAGTGCCACCAGCCGGAGCCGGTCGGCGCATCCGGATCGTAGCAGGTCACCACAAAGCTTTTGGTTCCTGCGGGCACATCATCCCACATCAGATGCGGCGAAATATTGTCGCCATCGTAGCCCATGCCGTTGAAGACGTGACGATTAGGCAGCTTACCGCCGTCCTGGAGATCGTGACTGATCAGTTTCATGCTTCATCCTCATTGATAATGCGCTGATTAGCCAGGAAGTGTAGCCTGCACCACGACGCAATTCCGCTATTTATTCGCTAAAAAATGTTTCGTCCTGCACCGCCAGGTTAACGGCGCGGGTCAGGCGGGACAGCTGTTCAGGCGTGATGATATACGGCGGCATCAGGTAGATCAGGCGGCCAAACGGTCGGATCCACACCCCCTGCTCGACGAAAAAGCGCTGCAGGGCAGCCATATTGACCGGGCGACAGGTTTCAACCACGCCAATAGCGCCCAGCACGCGGACGTCGGCGACCAGGGCGGATCCCCGCGCCGGAGCCAGCTCGGTCTGCAGCTGGGCTTCAATCGCCGCCACCTGCCGCTGCCATTCGCCGCTCTCCAGCAGGCGCAGGCTTTCGCTGGCCACCGCGCAGGCCAGCGGGTTGCCCATAAAGGTTGGGCCGTGCATAAAGCAGCCGGCTTCACCGTTGCTGATGGTTTCCGCCACCTCGCGGGTGGTCAGCGCGGCGGAGAGGGTCATGGTGCCGCCGGTCAGCGCCTTGCCCAGACACAGAATATCGGCGGCGATACCGGCGTGCTCGCAGGCGAACAGCTTGCCGGTGCGGCCAAAGCCGGTGGCAATCTCATCGGCGATCAGCAGTATCCCTTCCCGGTCGCACATTTTACGCACCCGCTTCAGCCACTCCGGATGGTACATCCGCATCCCGCCCGCGCCCTGAACAATCGGTTCGAGGATCACCGCGGCGATGTCGTGACGGTGCGCGGCCATCAGGCGGGCAAAGGGCACCATATCCATTTCATCCCACTCGCCGTCAAAGCGGCTCTGCGGCGCGGGGGCGAACAGGTTATCCGGCAGATAGCCCTGCCACAGGCTGTGCATCGAGTTCTGCGGATCGCAGACCGACATCGCGCCGAAGGTATCGCCGTGATAGCCGTTGCGGAAGGTCAGGAAACGACGACGCGGTTGGCCTTTCGCCTGCCAGTACTGCAGGGCCATTTTCATCGCCACCTCAACCGCTACCGAACCGGAGTCGGCGAGGAAAACGCACTCCAGCGATTGCGGGGTCATTGCCACCAGCTGACGACACAGCGCCACCGCCGAAGGGTGAGTGATCCCGCCGAACATCACATGCGACATCTGGTCGATTTGCGCTTTCATCGCCGCATTAAGACGCGGGTGATTGTAGCCGTGGATCGCCGCCCACCAGGAGGACATACCGTCAATCAGCTGTTCGCCGCCGGCAAGGGACAGCTCGCAACCGTGGGCGGAAACCACCGGGTAGACCGGCAGGGGGGAAGTCATAGAGGTGTAGGGGTGCCAGATGTGGCGCCGATCGAAGGCGAGATCGTCCAGGGTCATAAGCGACTTGTAAACCATTTTGAAAACATTTAGGTTTACAAGTCTACACTGAACTTACTTACAATGAAACGTACACAAAATATTTCGCGCGGCATCGAGGCGGCAAGCGAGAACATCCCCAGCAGCATAGTTCACTATGTGACTGGGGTGTGCGAGTGCAGCCAACAAAGAGGCTGTGTGAAACAGGTAGTGTACGACCTTTGGAGAGGAAAATGGCTCACCACCCCCGCTGGACAATGTCGCAAGTAACGGAATTATTTAATAAACCGCTGATCGACCTGCTATTCGAAGCGCAGCAAATCCATCGTCAACACTTTGATCCGCGCCAGGTGCAGGTCAGTACCCTGCTGTCGATCAAGACCGGCGCCTGCCCGGAAGATTGTAAATATTGTCCGCAGAGCGCGCGCTATAAAACGGGTCTCGAAACCGAGCGCCTGATGGAGGTCGAGCAGGTTCTGGAGTCCGCCCGTCAGGCAAAAAACGCCGGCTCCACGCGTTTTTGCATGGGAGCGGCGTGGAAAAACCCCCACGATCGCGATATGCCCTATCTGGAGCAGATGGTGAAAGGGGTGAAGGCTCTGGGGCTGGAGTCGTGCATGACGCTCGGCACCCTGACCGACAGCCAGGCGCAGCGCCTGGCCGAGGCGGGCCTCGATTACTACAACCACAACCTTGATACCTCGCCGGAATTTTACGGCAACATCATCACCACCCGCACCTACCAGGAGCGCCTGGATACCCTGGACAAAGTGCGTGACGCCGGGATCAAAGTCTGCTCCGGCGGTATCGTCGGGCTGGGGGAGACCGTGAAAGACCGCGCCGGCCTGCTGCTGCAGTTGGCCAACCTGCCCACGCCGCCGGAAAGCGTGCCCATCAACATGCTGGTAAAAGTCAAAGGTACGCCGCTGGCGGATAACGACGACGTCGACGCTTTCGATTTTATTCGCACTATCGCCATCGCGCGCATCATGATGCCCACCTCTTACGTGCGTCTCTCCGCCGGCCGCGAGCAGATGAACGAGCAGACCCAGGCGATGTGCTTTATGGCCGGGGCGAACTCCATTTTCTACGGCTGCAAGCTGCTGACCACGCCGAACCCGGAAGAGGACAACGATCTGCAGTTGTTCCGCAAGCTGGGGATAAACCCGCAGCAGACGGCGGTGCTGGAAGGCGACAATGAGCAGCAGCAGCGTCTGGAGCAGGCCTTACTCACCCCGGACACTGAGGAATATTACAACGCGGCGGCGCTATGACCTGGCAGCAGCGAATCGATCGGGCGCTGGACGAGCGACGGGCGGCGGATGCCCTTCGCCGCCGCCTGCCGGTGACGCACGGCGCCGGGCGCTGGCTGGCGCGGGAAGGGGAGCGCTGGCTTAACTTCTCCAGTAATGACTATCTCGGCCTGAGCCAGCATCCGGCGATTGTCGCCGCCTGGCAGCGGGGGGCGGAACGTTATGGCGTCGGTTCAGGCGGCTCGGGACACGTAAGCGGCTATAGCGAGGCCCACCGTGCGCTGGAAGAGGAACTTGCCGACTGGCTGGGCTACCCGCGCGCATTGCTGTTTATCTCCGGCTTTGCCGCCAATCAGGCGCTGATCGCCGCCCTGGCGGATAAAGAGGATCGGATTGTGGCCGACCGCCTGAGCCACGCCTCCCTGCTGGAGGCGGCCAGTCTGAGCCCGGCGCAGCTACGCCGTTTCGGCCACAACGATCCGCAACAGCTCGCTCAACTGCTGGCTAAGCCGCTGGCGGGCGAACAGTTGGCGGTCACTGAAGGCATTTTCAGCATGGACGGCGACAGCGCGCCGCTGGCGGCCATTCACGCCGCGGCGCAGGCCGCCGGGGCGCTATTGCTGGTGGATGACGCCCACGGCGTCGGCGTGGTCGGCGACGAAGGACGCGGCAGCTGCGCCGCACAGGCGGTGCGCCCTGAGCTGCTGGTGGTTACCTTCGGCAAGGCCTTCGGCGTCAGCGGCGCGGCGGTGCTGTGCGATGAAGCGATGGCCGATTATCTGCTGCAGTTTGCCCGCCATTTGATCTACAGCACCGCGATGCCGCCCGCCCAGGCGGTGGCGCTGAGCGCCGCCCTGCGGATCATTCGCAGCAATGAAGGACAGCAGCGTCGCGACATCCTGGCCGCCCGCATCCGTCAGTTCCGTGAGGGGATGGGCGAGGTGTCGCTGGGGTTGACCGACTCCGTCAGCGCGATCCAGCCGCTGATCGTCGGCGATAACGGCCGGGCGCTGAGCCTGGCCAGCCGTCTGCGCGACGCGGGCTGCTGGGCAACGGCGATCCGTCCACCGACGGTACCGGTCGGCAGCGCTCGTCTGCGCCTGACCCTGACCGCCGCCCATCAGGCTGAGGACATTAACCGTTTACTGGAGGTGCTGCATGGCCACGGTGAATAAGCAGGCGGTCGCCGCGGCGTTTGGCCGGGCGGCCAGCGGCTATTCGCAACATGATGAACTGCAGCGGCGCAGCGCGGAACTGCTGCTGCGCCAGCTGGCGCGTCGCGATTTTCCCCGGGTGCTGGATGCCGGCTGCGGCCCAGGCAGCATGAGCCGCCGCTGGCGTGAGGCGGGCAGCGTGGTGACCGCGCTGGATCTCTCCCCCGGGATGCTGGCCCAGGCGCAGCGTAACGACGCCGCCCAGCATTACCTGCTGGGCGACATTGAGGCGCTGCCGCTGCCCGACGCCTGCGTCGATCTGGCGTGGAGCAATCTGGCGGTGCAGTGGTGCGACGATCTGCGTGCAGCCCTTGGCGAGCTGTACCGGGTGGTACGTCCCGGCGGCAGCGTGGCGTTTAGCACGCTGCTGGCCGACTCGCTGCCGGAGCTCAATCAGGCGTGGCAGGCTATCGACGACCGGCCGCATGCCAACCGTTTTCTCAGCGAAGCGGCGGTGCGCGAGGCGCTGAGCGGCCTGCGGGCGTCCGGCGAGGTGCATCAGATTAGCCTGCCGTTCGTCGATGCGCTGAGCGCCATGCGATCGCTGAAGGGCATCGGCGCCACCCATTTGCACCAGGGGCGGGCATCGGCCCCGCTTAGCCGCGGCAAACTGCGCGAGCTACAGCTGGCCTGGCCGCAGCGGCAGGGCGTCTGCCCGCTGACGTATTCTCTTTTTACAGGAGTCATTGAGCGTGACTAAACGTTTTTTTGTCACCGGGACCGACACTGAAGTCGGGAAAACCATCGCCAGCAGCGCCCTGCTGCAGGCGGCGAATCAGCTGGGTTTTCACACCGCCGGCTACAAGCCGGTGGCTTCCGGCAGCGAGCTTACCGCCGCCGGGCTGCGTAATGAAGACGCGCTGGCGCTGCAGCGTCATAGCCGGGTCGCGCTGCGCTATGAGCAGGTTAACCCGTATACCTTCGCCGAGCCGACCTCACCGCATATCATCAGCGCCGACGAAGGACGGCCGATCGCCGCGGCGAGGCTCTCCAGCGGGCTGCGCGAGTTAGAACGCCTCGCCGACTGGGTGCTGGTGGAAGGGGCCGGCGGCTGGTTTACGCCGCTTTCGGAAACCCTGACCTTCGCCGACTGGGCGCAGGCGGAGCAGCTGCCGGTGATTCTGGTGGTGGGCGTCAAGCTCGGCTGCATCAACCACGCGATGCTTACCGCCCAGGCGGTACGCCAGGCGGGGCTGCCGCTCGCGGGGTGGATCGCCAATGACGTGCTGCCGCCGGGCAAGCGCCACGCCGAGTATCTGGCGACCCTGAAAAACCGGCTGGCCGCGCCGTTCCTCGGCGAAATACCGTGGCTTGCCGATATCGCGCAGCGCGACGATCTCGGCCAGTATCTGGACCTCAGGGCGCTGGATCCGGCGTCATCCACTGCGCCAGCAGCGGTTCATCCAGCGCCATAATATCGCCTTCGGCGACGTTACGGCCCCGGTGCAAAACACAGAAACGATCCGCCACCCGGCGGATAAAGGGCAGGTGCTGCTCGGCGAGCAGCACCGTCAGGCCGATATCGCGATTCAACCGCAGCAGCAGATCCGCCAGCTTTTGCAGACAGCGTGGCCCTCTGCCGCGCGAGGGTTCATCAAGGATCAGCAGCCGCGGCTGGATAATCAGCGCCCTGGCCAGCGCCAACTGGTACTGATCGTCGTCGCTCAGCGAGGCGCCTTTGCGCTGCCGTAGGGCATAGAGTTCGGGAAAGTGTTCATAGATTTCGCCGCCGCTGGCGTTAGCCCCGGGTTTCCCGGCCGCGAGGGCAATATGTAGATTCTCTTCCACGCTGAGCTGGGAGAAGATGCGTTTATCCTGCGGCACATAGCCGATACCGATGGCGCTGCGCGACTGGGCCGACAGGGGGGTGAGATCCTGCGGCGGGGCGCCAATGTCATGCCAGGTCATCCGGCCGCTGGCCACCGGCAGATGCCCGGCAATGCAGTTAACCAGGGTGGTTTTTCCCATGCCCTCGCGTCCCAGTACGCCAATGCACTCCCCCGGGCGTAGTTCAAGATCGACATTCCACAGCGAATGCTGGTTGCCGTAAAAGTGATTTACTGCCTGTAAATTCAACATGGACGTTTTCTCCTTATCCTGGCGTCAGGGCGACAGAAAGATGCTGCAAAACTCTTGCCAGGAAAAAGAACGCTCGGAAAAAAACGCTAAACGCCGATACCATCAGGCACAGCCAGCGCCGGGGCTGCACTTTTCCGGTGCCCGACGCTAAAGGGTGGTGCAAAAAGCAGCAAAAATCGAGCGGCTTTAAGCGGATAGTTATCAAAAATAGTTCGATAAAAATTTTTCGCCGCGCGGTTTAGGCCGCCAGACGATTTGCGCCGGGCGGCGGCGGTCTTGGGCTGCAGACAGTTATCCACTATTCCTGTGGATAACCTTGTGTATTAGAGTTAGAAAACCTGCGGTAAGCTAGAGCGTACGCGGCTTGCGGCTGAATTGGCGCGAAAGGCATCTTTTCTTTAAAATCATTAAATATCAGCTTGTTAGATAAAATCAATGGGTGTAAGAAAAGCGTCATCTTCTGCCATAAAACTTTCACCCGTCCGCTTGACAAATGTTAAAAGGTAAAAATTTCTGGGGATAACCCTGACGGCCGGAGGATTATTCCGCCCGGCGCGCGTTTTATATCCCGGTTGCCGGCAAAAAAGGCCAAATCGTGGCGCTATCATAATCACGTACTGTTTAAATATCCAGTATATTTTGTTGGCAAAAAACGGCCCGAGGGGTAGAATTAAACACCGGCCGCTAAATCTTTTTCAGGTTCTGATTGATGAGTAAATCGTTTGTTCTGCATTCCGCCTTTCGCCCCTCCGGAGACCAACCGGAAGCCATCCGCCGCCTGGAAGAGGGGCTGGAGGATGGGCTCGCGCATCAAACGCTGCTGGGGGTCACCGGCTCCGGTAAAACCTTTACCATCGCCAACGTGATTGCCAATCTGCAGCGGCCGACGATGGTGCTGGCGCCAAACAAAACCCTGGCGGCCCAGCTCTACGGCGAGATGAAAGAATTTTTCCCCGAGAATGCCGTCGAGTATTTCGTCTCCTACTACGATTACTACCAGCCGGAAGCTTACGTCCCCAGCTCAGATACCTTCATTGAGAAGGACGCCTCGGTAAACGAACATATCGAGCAGATGCGCCTGTCGGCCACTAAAGCGCTGCTTGAGCGGCGCGATGTGGTGGTGGTGGCCTCGGTCTCGGCTATCTACGGCCTCGGCGACCCGGACCTGTATCTGAAAATGATGTTGCATCTGACGGTGGGGATGCTGATTGACCAGCGGGCGATCCTGCGCCGCCTGGCCGAGCTGCAGTATACCCGCAACGATCAGGCCTTCCAGCGCGGCACCTTCCGCGTGCGCGGCGAGGTGATCGACGTCTTCCCGGCGGAATCCGACGATATCGCCCTGCGCATTGAGCTGTTTGACGAAGAGGTTGAGCGCCTGTCGCTGTTCGACCCGCTTACCGGCCATGTGGAATCGACGGTGCCGCGCTACACCATTTATCCCAAGACGCACTACGTGACGCCGCGGGAACGCATCGTCCAGGCGATGGAAGAGATTAAGCTGGAGCTGGCGGAGCGGCGCAAGGTGCTGCTGGCCAACAACAAGCTGCTGGAAGAGCAGCGCTTAACCCAGCGCACCCAGTTCGACCTCGAAATGATGAACGAGCTGGGCTACTGCTCGGGCATTGAAAACTACTCGCGCTTCCTCTCCGGGCGCGGGCCCGGCGAGCCGCCGCCCACCCTGTTCGACTACCTGCCGGCAGACGGCCTGCTGGTGATCGACGAATCCCACGTCACGGTGCCGCAGATCGGCGGCATGTACCGCGGCGACCGGGCGCGCAAAGAGACGCTGGTGGAGTACGGCTTCCGCCTGCCGTCGGCGCTGGATAACCGGCCGATGAAGTTTGAAGAATTCGAAGCGCTGGCGCCGCAAACCATCTACGTGTCGGCGACCCCCGGCGCCTACGAGCTGGATAAATCCGGCGGCGAGGTGGTGGATCAGGTGGTGCGTCCGACCGGTCTGCTGGACCCGATCATCGAAGTGCGGCCGGTGGCCACCCAGGTCGACGACCTGCTGTCGGAGATCCGCCTGCGCACGGCCATCAACGAGCGCGTGCTGGTCACCACCCTCACCAAGCGGATGGCGGAAGACTTAACCGAGTACCTTGAGGAGCACGGCGAGCGGGTGCGCTATCTGCACTCGGATATCGACACCGTCGAACGTATGGAGATTATCCGCGACCTGCGTCTTGGCGAGTTTGACGTGCTGGTGGGGATCAACCTGCTGCGTGAGGGGCTGGATATGCCGGAGGTGTCGCTGGTGGCGATCCTCGATGCGGACAAAGAGGGCTTCCTGCGCTCCGAACGCTCGCTGATCCAGACCATCGGCCGCGCGGCGCGCAACGTCAACGGCAAGGCTATTCTGTACGGCGATAAGATCACTCCCTCGATGGCGAAAGCCATCGGCGAGACGGAGCGGCGACGGGAGAAACAGCAGCGCTACAACGAAGAGCATGGCATTGTGCCGCAGGGGCTGAACAAGAAAGTGGTGGATATCCTGCAGCTGGGCCAGAGCCTGGCGAAAACCAAAGCCAAAGGGCGCGGTAAAGCGAAGGCCGTCGAGCCTGCCGGGCTCAGCAGCGTGGATATGACGCCAAAAGCGCTGCAGCAGAAAATCCACGAGCTGGAAGGGCAGATGATGCAGCACGCGCAGAACCTCGAGTTCGAAGAGGCGGCGCAAATTCGTGACCAGCTGCATCAGCTGCGCGAACTGTTTATCGCCGCCTCCTGAGTGTTGGCGCATACCGCTGAACGCGGATAGGCGAGGGGGCAGTGAAGGTACGGCGCTGCGCTAACCGTTCCGCAGCCAGATAACTCACGGCGGAGAAGAAAAAAGGCCGCAAAGCGGCCTTCTTAATGTTTGCTTAATCTCGCCAGGCGACACTATCCTCAACCTGATGAGGATAGCGCCCATGCAAAAAATCAACTTCCGTGAATATCTGGCGGTCGCCACCGCCCTGGTCATTATTGTTGCCTTCTTCCATCAGTGGGTGCTGACGTTCTGACCCGCGCGCCGCGGGAATAACACCCACGCGCGGACCCCTGGCCCCGGCTGGCGGTTATGCAAAAAGAACTGGGCGTCATGCAGCTGAGCGATGCGCGTGACGATGCTCAGTCCGAGCCCTATGCCGCCGTAGCGACTGTCCATGCGTACAAAGGCCTTACTGAGTTCGCCGCTTTTCGCCTCATCAATTCCCGGTCCTTCATCTTCCACTGCCATCACCGGCATCAGACCCGCTTTCACCGACACGCGGATCGTCGACCCTTGCGGGCTGTAGCGATGGGCATTCTCCACCAGATTGCGCAGAATGACGCGGATGAGCGTCGCGTCGCCAGAGACGACGGCCTCGCTTTCGACATCCGTCAGCAGCAGCCGTTGCTGGCGCTCGGCCAGCATGGTCTCCAGCTCATCCTGCAGCGGTTTGACCACGTCATCCAGCAGCAGCACCTGCTGATAGCTGCCGGCGGAAAAGGACTGACCGACGCGCGCCAGCTGCAGCAGCTGCGAAATGCTGGTGGTCATCTGGTCGAGGCGCTGGATCAGCGGGTCGACGCCCATGCCATGCACTTTCGCCAGCAGCTCAAGGTGCAGCCGCAGCCCGGCCAGCGGGGTGCGCAGCTCGTGCGCCACGTCGGCGGTAAACAGCCGTTCGCGGTCAAGGGTCAGATTGAGGCGGGAAACCAGCTGATTCAGGGCGGTGGTCACCGCCGTCACCTCAGGTACCGATTCGCTGAGCACGATGGGGGTGAGGTTGTCCGGCGTGCGACTCTCCAGCTCGCTTTGCAGACGTGAAAGCGGGCGGGTGATTTTGCGTACCGCCAGCATGCTGATGTACAGCGCCAGACCCACGATCAGCAGGCTCGGCACCAGCAGGCTGGCGACCGCTTCCCTTACCTCATGCTCCACATGCTTCTGATTGTTGTGCCCTTCGATGGCGCTGGCCACCAGCAACTGGATCTGCTCTTTGCTCTCATGCCATAGCCAGAAGACGCTGATCAGCTGACAGACCACCAGAATGGCGCCGATGGTCAACAGCAGCCGGTGGCGCATGGTCCAGTTTTCGGTTGCAAACAGAGCCATGGTCTATTCCGTCTCGTTGTGGTTAGCCAGCATATAGCCGAAGCCCCTGACGGTGCGGATCCGCGATTTGCCAATCTTATCGCGCAGGTTGTGGATGTGCACTTCCAGGGTATTGGTCGCTGGCTCATTGTCCCAGCTGTAGATATCGTTGTAGAGGATCTCGCGATGTACCGGGCTGCCGGCTTTCATCATCAGTCGCGATAGCAGGGCATACTCCTTCGGCGTCAGATCCAGCGCCGTCTCACCGAGCCACACCTGGCGACGGGTGACGTTGAGGCGCAGGTCGCCGACGCTGATTTCGTTATCGCCCTGATTATTATGCCGACGGAGCAGGGCGCGAATGCGCGCGTTCAGCTCTTCCAGGGCAAAGGGTTTCACCAGATAGTCATCCGCGCCGGTGTCGAGACCGCTAATGCGATCCTCAAGGGTATCGCGGGCGGTGAGGATCAACACCGGCTGGGTCATTTTCTCCCGTCGCATGCGGGCGAGAAAATGCAGGCCGTCTTCGTCCGGCAGGCCAAGATCGAGCACGATCAGGCTATAGTGATTGCTGGCCAGCGACAGCGCCGCTTCGTGCGCTGTGGAGACGCCGTCGCACACGTATCCTTCACTTTGCATCGCCAGGATTAACCCCTGCAACAGCAGCGCATCGTCTTCAATGACTAAGATTTTCATCAACCAGCCTCTCTACATGGTGTTAAAATATCATCTGCCGCCTGGTACTCGTGGGTGCTGACGCCGAGCAGGCCGAGCAGGGTGGAGAACAGATTATCCTGCGAGTAATTCTCTTTTTTCGCTCGCTGCTGCAGACACTGCGCGGAAATGCCGTAGCGTTGCTGGTAGTCGGCAGAGAGCCACATCACCATCGGCACGTGTTTCTGCGTATCCGGCGCGATAGAGTACGGCAGACCATGCAAATAGACCCCATCTTCCCCTAACGACTCGCCGTGGTCGGAAAGATACACCAGGCTGGTAGTGAATTTGTCCTGTTTCGCCTGCAGGAGTTTTATCGCTTTATCCACCACGTGGTCGACGTACAGGATGGTGTTGTCATACGTGTTGGTCAACTGCTCCCGGGTACAGCCCTGGATCTCATTGGTGTCGCAGGTTGGGGTGAATTTTTTGAATTCAGCCGGATAGCGATTGTAGTACGTCGGCCCATGGCTGCCGATGGTATGCAGCACAATAATGCCATCCTGTTGCAGGTTATCGATATAGCTGTCGAGATGATGGAACAGCACGTCATCGTAGCACTCGCCGTCGATGCACTGCCCGGTTAGCTTCAGATCGGTCACGTTCTGGTGCGGTACCCGATCGCAGGCTCCCTTGCAGCCGCCATCGTTGTCGTTCCACAGCACCTGAATGCCGGCGCGCTGCAGAATATCCAGCACCCCTTCCTGATGGTGGGCCAGCTCTTCGTCATAGTGCGCACGCGGCATATTGGAGAACATGCACGGCACCGAGACCGCCGTGGCGGTTCCGCAGGAGGTGGTGTGCGGGAAGTAGATCACCCCGTCCTGTTGCATCAGCGGGTTGGTGTCGCGCGGATATCCGCCCAGCGAGAAGTTGTCCGCCCGGGAAGTTTCGCCCAGCACCACAATCGTCAGGTTCTTACGGGGACCGTTATGCATCACCGGGTTCTGTTTGGCATCTTCGCCAATCTTCACCAGCGGCAGGTTGTCCATGCGATGGTGCGCATACCAGGAGTTCACCGCCACAATGCTGTTGGAGGGGCTCAGGGATTTCACCAGCTCCTTGTTGTTGCGAAACAGCGAGGCATAGTCTTTATAAAAGAGGACGGCAATCAGGACGATCAGCAGCGCGGAGGCCACCATATTCACCAGGCGCCAGGCCACACCGCGCCATAGCGTGGCCGGTTTACGAATTTTAACCCACCAGGCGACCAGCACCGCCAGCACCCCGGAGAGTCCAAGGACAACGATCATTTCGCCGGAGAGCAGGGCAAAGCTCTCCGCTGGGGTGGTGTCGAGGATGTTGGTGATCATGCTGCGGTCGATCACCACGCCGAAGTTCCAGATGAAGTACTGCGCCGATGCGCTGAGCAGAATAAAAAGGCTAATCACCAGCCGGTCAAGCTTGAGGAACGAGGCGAGGGTGGTGAGGATATTCATCACGCTGAATGCCACCAGCGGCATACTCAGAAACACCAGCGCGGTGTGCAGGTTGTTCACCGGCAGCAGCGTATACGCCTGGCGGTAGAAGGCGAGGTTAAGAAAAAGCCCGATATAGACCGCGAAAATAATCAGATAAGTCGTGCGGCTGACGACCGGCCGACGCAGAGGCAATAACGACATAGTACATACCCACAGGAAGAGATAAGGGTATAGTGCCAGCTCTGTTTTAAGACAACCTTAAGATTTTAAGGTGCGCCGAAAGCCGAGCCTTCGGCGCGCAGGATCAGCCCGGCAGCTGGAGCGCTTTCTCCAGCGCCCCGCGAAGCAGCGCCCGGTCATGGCGATAGGGCACGTCGCTGGCTTCCAGCGGCGTCTGGATCACCAGCCGGTCGTCGATGCCGCTGATATCGGCTTTTGGGCCGGCGATGACTGCATCCACCACCCGCTTGCCCACGTAGCGCTCCATAATCGCGATGCGCTCCGCCAGCGACAGCTTCGCGGCCGGGCTGTGCTCCTTGCCGAGGTTATCAATAAACACCATCGGCGCCGGAGTGCGGCGCAGCGCCTGGGCCATCTCGTCAAGCAGCAGGATCGGCAGCAGGCTGGTATAGAAACTGCCAGGGCCGATGAGGATCAGATCGGCTTCGGCGATGGCCTCTACCGCCTCGCGGGTGGCCGGTACCGGCGGGGTGAGCATCAGCTCCTGCGGCACGCTATCCAGCTGATCGATATTCACTTCACCGTATACTTCATGGCCTTCATGATCGAGCGCCATTAAATCCACCGGTTGTTCCGACATCGGAATAAGAAAAGCGTCCACTTTGAGCAGGTTTCTGATCAAATTGATCGCTTCTAACGGCCGCACGCTGAGGTGATCCAGCGCCTTTAACATCAGATTTCCCAGGTTATGGCCGGAAAGCTCGCCATTGCCGCTAAAACGGTACTCAAACATCGCCGACGCCACGCTCGGCTCGGCGATTAACTGATTGATGCAGTTGCGCATATCGCCCCAGGCAATGCCGCCTTCCGAGCGGCGGATCCGCCCGGTGGATCCCCCGTTGTCGGTGGTGGTCACAATGCCCGTCAGCCGTGAGCCCAGCGAGGAGAGGGAGGACATAACCCGACCCAGACCATGCCCGCCGCCGAGCGCCACCACCCGATCCAGGTCAGCGAATGTACGATTGCGCATAGAAATTCCTTATTTCACATAAACGGCCACACACTACCCGATCTACCCCTAAAAGACGATGGGAGGAGCCCGACAAACTGACCGATATCAAGGCAAAAAGATGATTTATGGCTATTCTGTAACGAAAATGCACGAAGGTAGCGATATATACAAGAATATATAGCGAAATCGCAAATGGCGAAACCGCCTGGAACGCGCTACTATCGGCATAACCTGTTAACACTCTAGCCTCTTCGCCTGTGTCAAAAGATATGGCGGTTTGGCCGCGACGCCGCCGGTTGTCGCCAGGGCGTGGGAAGAAATGACCGCGTCTCCCGTATTTGGAAAGGTGTATATGGCCTCACAGCTTACCGATGCATTCGCGCGTAAGTTTTATTACCTGCGTCTGTCGATTACCGATGTGTGCAATTTTCGTTGCACCTACTGCCTGCCGGATGGCTACAAGCCCGGCGCCGTCAATAACAACGGCTTTCTCAGCGTAGACGAAGTGCGCCGGGTTACGCGCGCTTTCTCCGCGCTGGGCACTGAAAAAGTTCGCCTCACCGGTGGGGAACCCTCCCTGCGCCGTGACTTCACCGAGATCATCGCCGCCGTGCGTGAAAACCCGGCGATCCGTCAGATTGCCGTCACCACCAACGGTTACCGCCTGGCGCGCGATGTCGAACGCTGGCGCGATGCCGGGCTGACGGCGATCAACGTCAGCGTCGATAGCCTCGACGCCCGCCAGTTCCATGCCATCACGGGCCAGGACAAATTCCACCAGGTGATGGACGGGATTGACGCCGCTTTCGCCGCGGGCTTTGACAAGGTGAAGGTGAATACCGTGCTGATGCGCGATGTTAACCATCACCAGCTTGATACCTTCCTCGCATGGATCCAGCCGCGTCGAATTCAGCTGCGGTTTATTGAGCTGATGGAAACCGGCGAGGGCAGCGACCTGTTCCGCCGTCACCATCTCTCCGGCATGGTGCTGCGCGACGAGCTGCTGCGCCGCGGCTGGATCCACCAGATCCGCCAGCGCAGCGATGGTCCGGCGCAGGTCTTTTGTCATCCGGACTACGCCGGCGAGATCGGCCTCATCATGCCGTACGAAAAAGACTTCTGCGCCACCTGCAACCGTCTGCGCGTCTCCTCCGTCGGCAAACTGCACCTGTGCCTGTTTGGCGAAGGCGGCGTCGACCTGCGCGACCTGATGGCCGATGATCGGCAGCAGGCGGCGCTGGAAGCGCGGATCGCCGAAGCCTTAACCCACAAAAAGCAGACCCATTTCCTGCATCAGGGCAACACCGGCATTACGCAGAACCTGTCCTATATTGGCGGATAATCGTATTCGAAAGGAGCATTCAGATGAGCCAGGCTAGCGCTGAGTTTATTCCGACCCGTATTGCTATTCTTACCGTTTCCAGTCGTCGCGGCGAAGAGGACGACACTTCCGGCCACTGGCTGCGTGAGGCGGCGCAGGAGGCGGGGCACCATGTCGTCGATAAGGCGATAGTCAAAGAGAACCGCTACGCCATCCGCGCCCAGGTATCGGTGTGGATCGCCAGCGATGAGGTGCAGGTGGTGTTGATCACCGGCGGGACCGGGTTCACCGAAGGGGACCAGGCGCCGGAAGCGCTGCTGCCGCTGTTTGACCGTGAGGTGGAAGGTTTTGGCGAAGTGTTCCGCATGCTGTCGTTCGAAGAGATCGGCACCTCGACGCTGCAGTCCCGGGCGGTGGCCGGCGTCGCCAACCACACGCTGATCTTCGCCATGCCGGGCTCGACGAAAGCCTGCCGCACCGCGTGGGACAACATTATTGCCCCGCAGCTGGATGCCCGCACCCGTCCTTGTAATTTCATTCCTCACCTGAAGAAATAACTTATGTCACAACTGACCCATATTAACGCCGCGGGCGAAGCCCATATGGTGGATGTCTCCGGCAAAGCGGAAACGGTGCGCGAAGCGCGCGCCGAGTCTTATGTCGAGATGCAGGCGACGACCCTGGCGATGATTATCGACGGCAGCCACCATAAAGGCGACGTTTTCGCCACCGCGCGTATCGCCGGGATCCAGGCGGCCAAGCGCACCTGGGAGCTGATCCCGCTGTGCCATCCGCTGATGCTCAGCAAAGTGGAAGTCAATCTGCAGGCGCAGCCGGAACATAACCGGGTGCGCATCGAATCGCTCTGCCGCCTGACCGGCAAAACCGGCGTCGAGATGGAAGCCCTTACCGCCGCCTCGGTTGCCGCGCTGACCATTTACGATATGTGCAAAGCGGTGCAGAAGGATATGGTGATTGGCCCGGTGCGTCTGCTGGCGAAAAGCGGCGGCAAGTCCGGCGATTTTAAGGTGGATGAACGTCATGATTAAGGTTCTGTTTTTTGCCCAGGTGCGTGAGCTGGTGGGTACTGATTCGCTGACTCTCGACGCCAGCGACCTGGCCACCGTTGAGGCGGTGCGTCAGCAGCTTGCCGCTCGCGGCGATCGCTGGGCGCTGGCCCTGGAGGA
The DNA here is from genome assembly GCF_059759695.1 of Klebsiella sp. M041. Classification (NCBI taxonomy): domain Bacteria; kingdom Pseudomonadati; phylum Pseudomonadota; class Gammaproteobacteria; order Enterobacterales; family Enterobacteriaceae; genus Klebsiella; species Klebsiella sp. M041. Next base: position 77,678 of record NZ_JCAXWU010000008.1, on the reverse strand, counting down.
GGGCAAACTGCTGGCGGCGGTTAACCAGACGCTGACCGCCTTTGACCATCCTGTCGCCAGCGGGGATGAAGTGGCGTTCTTCCCGCCGGTCACCGGAGGCTGACATGACGCAAACTCGTATCGTCGTTAGCCCGGCGCGCTTTAGCGTTGGCGAGGAGTATCCCTGGCTGGCCGAACGCGATGAAGACGGCGCGGTGGTCACCTTCACCGGCAAAGTGCGCAATCACAACCTCGGCGACAGCGTGAAAGCGCTGACCCTCGAGCATTATCCGGGTATGACCGAGAAATCGCTGGCGGAGATCGTCGACCAGGCGCGCGAGCGCTGGCCGCTGGGCCGGGTAACCATTATCCATCGCATCGGCGAAATGTGGCCGGGGGAAGAGATTGTGTTTGTCGGCGTCACCAGCGCCCACCGCGGCAGCGCCTTCGCCGCCGGCGAGTTTATGATGGACTACCTGAAAACCCGCGCGCCGTTCTGGAAACGCGAGGCGACGCCGGAGGGCGAGCGCTGGGTCGACGCCCGCGACAGCGATCGCCAGGCGGCAGAGCGCTGGTAGTGTGATACGCTTACAGAGTGAAACTTTGTTAATCAGGAGAGAGTCATGGACAGATATCCGCGTTCCGATTCAATAGTGCAGGGCCGCAGCGGCCTGCAGACTTATATGGCGCAGGTGTACGGCTGGATGACGGTTGGCCTGCTGCTGACGGCGTTTATCGCGTGGTTTGCGGCTAACACCCCGGCGGTGATGATGTTCGTCTTTTCGAGCAAAATTACCTTCTTCGGGCTGATCATCGCCCAGCTGGCGCTGGTGTTTGTGCTGTCGGGGATGGTACAGCGGCTGAGCGCCGGGATGGCGACCACCCTGTTTATGCTCTATTCGGCGCTCACCGGGCTGACGCTGTCGAGCATTTTTATCGCCTATACCTACTCCTCTATCGCCAGCACCTTTGTGGTTACTGGCGGGATGTTCGGGGCGATGAGCCTTTACGGCTACACCACTAAACGCGACCTGAGCGGCTTCGGCAGCATGCTGTTTATGGGGCTGATTGGCATCGTGTTGGCGTCGCTGGTTAACCTGTGGCTGAAGAGCGAGGCGCTGATGTGGGCCGTGACCTACATTGGGGTGGTGCTGTTTGTCGGCTTGACCGCCTACGACACCCAGAAGCTGAAAAATATCGGCGAGCAGATTGATATCCGCGACAGCGCCACGCTGCGTAAATACTCGATCCTCGGCGCCTTAACGCTGTATCTGGATTTCATCAACCTGTTCCTGATGCTGCTGCGTATTATGGGCAATCGCCGCTAACCTGTTTATATCAAGGGGTTGCATCTCAGAACGCCCGGCAAGCGTAACGCCGCCGGGCAAGCATTGATTACCTTCCAGGCAACCCTCTTGCGCCGTTTTTTTGCCGGGTGGCGGCTGCGCCTGACCCGGCCTACGTTCTTACGACCTGTCGTTAAATTATTCACCATTGTTGCTGAAACTGCCGGTGCTGACGGCCTCAAAATCGCTGAGACGTTCCCGGAAGGCCGGGGCAGCCCGCATGTTCAGGCCCATGCAAGCGCAGCGCCGCCGGGCGAGACGCCAGGCGCAGTACCCGTGAAGTTGCCGGATGACGGCTGTGCCTTACCCGGCCTGGAGGACCCTCTCACAGGCTTACACCTCGTAGGCCCGCGCAAGCGCAGCGCCGCCGGGCGATTTCACTCGCGGGCCAGCTTGCGCTGGTTCTTTTGCCGCAGCTTTTTCGCCCGACTCTCCAGCAGCAGATAGGCCACCGTCGCCAGCAGCAGCGGCAGGAAATAATAGAGCGCGCGCCAGGCGAGGAGGGCGGCGATGATCGCCCCCTTCGAAATCTCTTCCCCGGAGAGCATGGCGATAAACACCGCCTCCAGCACGCCAATCCCGGCCGGGATGTGGATAATCACCCCGGCGATACTGCTCACCAGCAGTACTCCCAATACCAGGAAATAGTTAATCTCGCTGCCCAACAGCAGCCAGATGATCGCCCCCATCGCCATCCAGTTCGCCGCCGAGACCCCCATCTGCAGCAGCGCGAATCGCCAGGAGGGCAGCACCAGCCGCTGGCCTTTGATCGTCAGGTGACGGCGTTTGGCGAACGCGCAGCCGAAGAGATAGCACAGCGTGAGAAATAGCATCGCTCCGCCGATAATCCGCAGGGTGGTCTGGCTGATGTACCAGTGCGACGGCAGCTTCACCAGATCCGCCGTAAAGATCACCCCACCGAGCAGGATATAGCCCAGCCAGTTGGTGGTGATGCTTAAGGAAAAAATACGGGTGATGGTGCTATTGTGCAGCCCCAGCCGGGAGTACAGCCGGTAGCGCATGCCGATGCCGCCGACCCAGGTGCTGAGGGTCAGGTTGAAGGCATAGCAGATAAACGACACCAGCATTACCTGGCGTTTCGCCAGCTTGTGTCCGCACCATGCGCGGCCAAGCAGATCGTAGCAGCCGTAGATCAGATAGCTGACGATGACCAGCGCAATGGCGCTGAACAAGGCCAGCCGATCGTAGCCGCGGATCACCTTCCACACTTCCTGCCAGTCGACCTTCTGCGCGTAAATCACCAGCAGGACGATCACGGCGATAAAAAAGAGCACGGTCAGCACTCTTTTTGCCATCCGCCAGCGCGGGTGCGATTTGCTCATAGTGGATTATCCCTGGTCGGTGACTCGACGCGATCCTGCGTTTCAATTTCCGGTTGCACCGGCGGGCTAACCCTGGCCAGCCGCGGAGTATGGGCCGGCAGCCAGCCGACCCACGCCGGAAAGTGGCGCAGAAAGTGGAAGGCCATCACGCTCACCCCCAGCCGCCACCAGTTGCGTTTCGGCAGCATTGCTTTATCGATCCGCTGGCAATCCCGGGCGATAAGCCCGTTAAGGTTATCGCGCAGCGTCTGGTTAAACACCCTGTCGTGGATGATCAGATTGGCTTCCAGATTCAGCGACAGGCTGAGCGGATCCAGGTTGCTCGACCCGACGGTGGCCCAGTGGTCGTCCGCCAGGGCGACTTTGCCATGCAGCGGACGGCGGCGATATTCGTAGATCTGCACGCCGCCTTTGACGAGGTAGTGATAGAGCAGGTGGGCGCCAAATTTCACAATTGGAATATCCGGTTCGCCCTGGACGATCAGCTTCACCCGCACCCCGCGCCGCGCGGCATTGCGCATCGCATGCAGCAGACGGTAGCCGGGGAAAAAATAGGCGTTCGCGATTATCACCTCCCGGCGGGCGCTGGTCAGCATCTTCAGGTAGTGGCGTTCGATATCGTCGCGGTGATCCTGATTATCGCGCCAGACGAACAGCGCCTGCGCCTCGCCGGGGGTCTGGTTGATCTCCGGCTGATGGCGACGACGGCGCCACCAGCGGCGGGCGGTTTCGCTGTTGGGTAGATTCTCCAGTTCGAACTGCAGAATATCGAGCACCACCGGCCCCTCGACCTGCACCGTGTAATCCTGCTTCGCCTCCGGGCCATAGTCGCTCATATGTTCGGCGGAGTAGTTGATGCCGCCGACAAAGGCGGTGGTGTCGTCGATCACCACGATTTTACGATGCATGCGACGGAACAGGTTAGTGCGCATTCCCATCAGCTTAGGGCGCGGGTCGTAATAGCGGAAAATCACCCCGGCGGCGGTCAGTTCACCGACAAACTCATCGCTAAGATCCGGCGAGCCGTAGCCGTCAAGCAGCACTTCCACCTGGATGCCGCGGCGGGCGGCCTTCAGCAGAACCGCGTGCAGCCGCCGGCCGACCTCATCTTCAAACCAGATAAAGGATTCGAGGATCACCCGCCGGCTGGCGCGACCGATGGCCGCAAACAGCGCCGGATAGTACTGGTCGCCGTTCTCCAGTAGCGTAATGCGGTTGCCTTCCTGCCAACGACATTTCACAAATGAATCTCCACGCTAAGGGGTGCATGATCGGACAGATGCCGCCACTGTTTGAGGGCCAGCGCCTTCGGGCGGCTGGCGTGGGCGTTCTTGACGTAAATGCGATCGAGGCGCAGCAGCGGAAAACTGACCGGAAAGGTACGCGCCGGGCGTCCGCGGGCGCGGGTAAAGATCTCTTCCAGCCCCGCCTGGGCTTTTAACGGCTGGTTAGCCTGCTGACGCCAGTCGTTAAAATCCCCGGCCACCACCACCGGCTCGCCGGCGGGCAGGGTGTTGACCCATTCCGTCAGCATCCCCAGCTGCGCCTGCCGCTGGTCGGCACGCAGTCCGAGATGGACGCAAATGACGTGAATCGTGACGCCGCTCTGAGGCGGCACGATGCGGCAATACAGCAGGCCGCGTTTCTCCCCGTTGCCGACCGAGATATCGCGATTCTCATAGTATTCAATCGGGAAGCGCGACAGCACGGCATTGCCATGGTGACCTTCCGGATAGACCGCGTTGCGCCCATAGGCGTAGTCGCTCCACATGGTGTCGGCAAGAAATTCGTAATGGGTCGTATCTGGCCAGTTTTCGATATGCAGCGGGTGAACTTCGTGAGCGCCCATCACTTCCTGCAGGCAAACTATGTCAGCGCTGACGCTGCGAACGGCTTCGCGCAGCTCGGGCAAAATAAAACGCCGATTAAACGCCGTAAAGCCTTTATGGGTGTTAATTGTCAGCACGTTCAACGAAAATCCCGACGTTGGCTCAGCCATAATTCTCCAGTAAATGTCACTTTCCTGAATAAAATAGTGTAGTAGACGTCACAAAAAGATGCGGTGTTACGGAATTTTCCGTAAAGTGCGGTACTCTGAGTAGCAGAGAAAAATCCTTCAGGAGAGAAGCCATGAAGTGGCAACAACGTGTACGCGTCGCAACAGGTCTTAGTTGTTGGCAGATTATGTTGCATCTACTGGTCGTGGCAGTGCTGGTGATGGGATGGATGAGCGGCGCGCTGGTGCGCGTCGGATTAGGGCTGTGCGTCCTCTACAGCGTCACGCTGCTGGCGATGCTGTTTCTGCAGCGTCATCACGAGGCGCGCTGGCGCGATGTGGGAGACTTCCTTGAGGAGCTCACCACCACCTGGTACTTCGGCGCCGCCATGATAGCGCTGTGGCTGCTGTCGCGCGTGCTGCACAACAACCTGCTGCTGGCCCTCGCCGGGCTGGTGATACTGGCAGGCCCGGCGGTGGTCTCGCTGCTGGCGAAAGATAAAAAATTACGCAATCTTTCTTCGGAACATCGCATACGCCGCTGAGCCGGTGGTGGCCGCTATGACCAGTAGCGGCCACAAACTTCCCCACACAATCTCCAGACTCGCATCCTTCAGATAAATTTGCTTGGTGATATCGGTAAAGTGGCGGATCGGGTTTATCCAGGTCAGATCCTGCAGCCACTGCGGCATGTTTTCCACCGGTGAAACGTAGCCGGAGAGAAGAATCGCCGGCATCATAAAGACGAACACGCCGATAAACGCCTGCTGCTGCGTGGCGCACAGCGATGAGATCAATAAGCCAAAGCCCACCAGCGATAGACCGTAAATCACCATGGTGAAATAGAACAGCAGCAGCGAGCCGGCAAACGGGATCTGATAGGCCCAGATACCAATCGCCAGCACGATAGTCGCCTGCAGGGTGGCGACGATCAGCGCCGGCACCGCTTTACCGACAAAGATTTGCCAGGTGGCGAGAGGCGAGACCAGCAGCTGATCGAGGGTGCCCTGCTCGCGCTCGCGGGCCACCGACAGCGAGGTGACGATCATCACCCCGATGGTGGTGATCATGGCGATGAGCGACGGCACCACGAACCACTTGTAGTCGAGATTCGGGTTATACCAGTTGCGCACCACCAGTTCGCTATTGTTCGGCTTCGCTTTGTCCTCCAGCAGTTCCTGCTGGTAATTTTTCACGACCTGCTGCAGATAGTTGGCGGCGATTTGCGCGCTGTTGGAGTTGCGCCCGTCGAGCAGGAGCTGCAGCGGGGCGGTTTGATAGTTGTCGAGGTTGCGTGAGAAATCCGCCGGGAAGCGCACCACCAGCAGGGCTTTTTGTTCATCGATGGTCGGCTGGATCGCCTGCGGGCTTTTCAGCAGCAGGACGTGGGTAAAGGCTTTGGCGCGGGCAAAGCGCTGAGTGAGTTCCACCGCGTGGCGACCGCTGTCCTCGTTATAGATGGCGATGGTGGCGTTGGTCACCTCCAGCGTCGCGGCAAAGGGAAACAGCAGCACCTGAATCAGCACCGGCATGATTAAAATCGCCCGCGTCTGCGGTTCGCGCAGCAGCGACTGCAGCTCTTTGCGGATCAATGTCCATAAACGGTGAAACATATTAGCTCCTTTGGCCCATTCAACAACGCCGGGCGGTACTGCGTTCGCCCGGCGTACGGGTTCGGCGAACCGTATAATCGATGTTGGTTAAACCGTAGGCCCGGTCAGCGCAGCGCCACCGGGCAAAACCTAATCCAGACGCCGTTTGGTTTTCAGCCACGTCAGGCCGATAAACATCACCGCCGAAGCAATCAAAAACAGCACATTCACCAGCAGCACCACCGGAATATTGCCCGCCAGAAAGAGGCTTTGCAGGGTGTTGACGAAATAACGCGCCGGGATCACATAGGTCACCGCGCGGATCACCGCCGGCATGCTGTCTATCTGGAAAATAAACCCGGACAGCATTATCGACGGTAAAAAGGCGGCGTTCAGCGCCACCTGCGCGGCGTTAAACTGGTTGCGGGTGATCGTCGAGATCAGCAGTCCCATCCCCAGGGTACTGAGCAAAAACAGACTGGTGATGACAAACAGGATCGGCAGCGAACCGCGATAGGGCACGCCGAGAATAAACACCGACACCAGCATACACAGCAGCATTGCCAGCATGCCGAGGAAGTAATAGGGGATGAGCTTGCACAGCAGCAGTTCAGCGCGGGTGATCTCCGTCGACAGCAGCGCCTCCATGGTGCCGCGCTCCCATTCGCGGGCCACCACCAGCGAGGTCAGTATCGCGCCGACCACGGTCATGATAATGGTGATCGCCCCGGGGATAATAAAGTGCTGGCTGATGGCCGCCGGGTTAAACCAGTAGCGCATCTGCACGTCGATCAGCGGTTCAAAGGTCTCGCCGCGGTCTTCCGCCCGCTGCTGCTGCCAGATCTGCCAGATACCCTCCACGTAGCCCTGGGCGAAGTTAGCGGTATTGGGCTCGCTGCCGTCGGTGATGAGCTGGAGCGGCGCAGTGGCGCCGGGGCGGGCCATCTGGCGGTCGAAGTCCACCGGAATAACCACCATCGCGCGGATGCGACCGGCCTGCATCAGCTCAATTAGCCGCTGGCGATTGTCACTGACGGTGGCGTCGATATAAGGCGAGCCGGTCATGGTATGGACGAAGTCCAGCGCCTCTTCGCTCTGCTGCTCCAGCAGAACCCCCACCCGCAGCTTACTGGAGTCGAGATTAATGCCGTAGCCGAAGATAAACAGCAGCAGCAGAGGGATCACCACCGCAATCAGCCAGCTGCTGGGATCGCGGACGATCTGCCGGGTCTCTTTGACGCACAGGGCGCGGACCCGCCGCCAGGAGAGGAGATTACTGCTCATGGCCATTCTCCTTATCCCAACGGTTAATCAGGGTAATAAACGCCTGCTCCATGGTCGGGTCCGTCTGGTTGTCATCCGCCGCCTGGGCCTTCAGTGCGTCCGGGGTGCCGCTGGCGATAAGCTTGCCGTGATAGACCAGCCCAATGCGGTCGCAATACTCCGCCTCATCCATAAAGTGAGTGGTGACCATCACCGTCACCCCTTTATCCACCATGCTGTTGATATGCAGCCAGAACTCGCGACGGGTGAGGGGATCGACCCCGGAGGTGGGTTCGTCGAGAAAAAGAATGTCGGGCTCATGCATCAAGGAGCAGGCCAGCGCCAGCCGCTGCTTATAGCCGAGCGGCAGCTCGTCGGCGGCGTGGCGGGCGATGCTGTTCAGACCGAAGGCATCGCTCATGCGGGCAATTTTGTCATTTTGCGCCCGGCCACGCAGGCCGTAGACCCCTGAGAAAAAGCGCAGGTTCTGCTCGACGCTGAGGTTGCCGTACAGCGAAAATTTTTGCGCCATATAGCCCAGATGCTGACGCGCCTTGCCGGAGCTGACCTTGAGATCCATCCCCAGCACCAGCGCTTTGCCGGAGGTGGGCACCAGCAGGCCGCACATCATTTTGAAGGTGGTGGATTTCCCTGCGCCGTTGGGGCCGAGCAGGCCGAAGATCTCGCCGCGCTTGACCTGGAAATCGACGTGGTCGGTGGCGGCGAAATCGCCAAATTTTTTAGTCAGCGACTGCGCCTCAATCACCGTTTCGTCTTTGCTGCCGTCAACGCGATGGATAATCGCACCCAGCGGCGATTCGGCGGTCCCGGCGCCGCCGAGCAGGTCGATAAAGGCGTCTTCAAAGCGCGGCGCGGTGTCGGTCACCTGCAGCGACGGCATATCGTCATGTTGCTGAACCTCATCGATGCGCGCCTCCTTTTTCAGGATCAGACGCACCGATTTGCCCTGAATCACGCCGTCGCTAACCTGCGGCAGCTTCAGCGCCCGCTGCAGCAGGCGGCGGTTGTTCTCCTGCGGGCTGGAGACCAGAAAGCTGCGCCCGGCCATGGTTTGCGTCAGGGCCGTCGGCTCCCCTTGATAGAGCAGTTTGCCTTCGTTCATCAGCAGCACATCGCGACACTGCTCGGCTTCATCGAGATAAGAGGTGCTCCACAGAATCAGCATGCCGTCGCCGGCCAGCTCGTGCACCATTTGCCATAGCTCGCGGCGGGAGATCGGGTCGACGCCGACGCCGGGCTCATCCAGCAGCAGCACCTTCGGGTCACCCACCAGGGTACAGGCGAGCCCCAGCTTTTGCTTCATGCCGCCGGAGAGCTTGCCCGCCAGCCGCCCGGTGAACGGGCCAAGGGCGGTGAATTCCAGCAGGCGGTCGAAAATTTTCTTCCGCGCCTCGCCGGTGACGCTGCGTAGATCGGCGTACAGGGTGAGGTTTTCCATCACCGTCAGATCTTCATACAGGCCGAACTTCTGCGGCATATAGCCGAGCACCGCGTGCAGAGCGCTGTCGTCTTTTAGCGGATCAAAGCCAATCACCCTGGCGCTGCCCTCATCAGGCTTAAGCAACCCGGCGAGCATCCGCATGAGGGTGGTTTTCCCTGCGCCGTCGGGGCCTACCAGCCCCGTGACGTAGCCGGCGCGGATCGTACAGGTCAGCGGGGCCACCGCTGGCCTGTCCATCCCGGGGAAACGGCGGCTCAGGCCGTTTAAGGCGATGACGGCCTCACTCATGTCCGTTCCCGTTGTCAAAGGAGACGGTCACCGGCATCCCCTGGCGCAGCGCGCCGTCGGCGTCGTTTACCACGATGCGCAGACGGTAGACCAGATCGGTGCGCAGGTCCGGCGTCTCGACAGTCTTCGGCGTGAACTCAGCGCTCGGCGAGACAAAGCCGATTTTGCCGTGATAGGGCTTATCCGGCCGGCTGTCGGTATAGAGCAGCACTGCTTGTCCCGGCTGCGCCTGGCCGAGGTTTTTCTCGTCAACGTAGGCGCGGACCCATACTGGATAGGTCAAGGAGAGGGTTAGCACGGTGCCGCCGGCGTTGAGCATGGTGCCGGGCTCGACGGCGCGGGTCATCAGCGTGCCGTCGGAAGGGGCGGTCAGCACGGTATCGTGCAGGTCCAGTTTAGCCTGGGCCAGCGCCGCCTGCGCCTGTTCGAGGCTGGCTTTGGCCTGGGCTATCTCCTGCGGACGATTGCCGGCGCGGTATTGACGCAGTTTATCCTGCGCTGACTTCAGCGTTGCCTGCGCCTGGTCGCGCGAGGAGCGGGCGTTCTCCAGATCGTTGGCGGAAATGGCGCTGCTGGCGCGTAAACCCAGCTGGCGCTGATAAAAGTTTTGCGCGTAGTCGTAAGCGGCCTGCGCCTGATTCACTGCCGCCGCTGCCTGGGCAATCTCTTCCGAGCGGTAGCCGGCCATCATCAGGTCATACTGTGCCTGGGCGGTGGAGACGTTGGCCTGCGCCTGCAGCAGGGCGTTTTCATAGGGGGCACGGTCAAGCTCGCCGAGGGTTTGCCCGGCGCGGATGCTGTCGCCTTCGTCGACGGTCAGCGAGGCCAGTCTGCCGCCGACGCGGAAACTCATATTGACGGTGCGGATATCGACATTGCCATACAGAGTCAGCGGCTGCTGCCGGCTGCTCTGGTACCACCACCAGCCGCCGCCCAGCGCGGCGAGAAGAATCACGATCAGCAGAATGACAACGACGGGTTTTTTCATCAGCCCAAACTCCTTTGCGATAACCCATGCAGAATGAAATCGATATGACAGGTAATGACCTCAAAAATCTGTTCGGTTTTTTGCGCGTCAAACTGCGTCCAGCCGGTGCGCAGCAGGATGGTTTCACGCCCGAGACGGAAAGCGAGCACCTCGCCCAGCAGGGCGTGGGTATGGAGGATCATTTGCGTATCACCGGCATCGCGACCCGTCCAGGCGGCGATCAGCCGGGTGAGATAGTGGTGCAGGGGGGCGATCACCTGCTGGTGGATCAGATGGTACGCGGCGGTGGGCGCCAGCTGTTCCCGGGAAATAAATTTGCTCAAGTTGACCGTATCATCCTGGGTCAGCAGCAGGATCATGTTATGGCAGGCGCTGAGGATGAGGGCGCGGATCGCCTGACGATCCGGTGACTCTCCGGCGAGCAGGGCCTCTGCCGCTTCGGCGTGCGGGCGAAAATTGTCACCGATAAAATCGGCGATCCACTGGCCGCAGGCGAGATACAGGTCGTCTTTCGAGCCAAAATAGTAGGTGATAGCCGCGATATTCTGCCCGGCCAGGGCGGCAATATCGCGGGTGGTGGCATGCTGGCCATACTCGCCAAACTGGGCGATAGCGGCCGCGATAAGCTGGCTTTTTGCCTGTTCGCCTTTACTGGTCATCGCGCTCTGAAAAAATTAATCAATCGATTGATTAACTTTAGGCGCCGACTGGCGGTTTGTCCACCTGCCGGGACTAAATATGAAAACCGTCTTCCTGTAGCTCCCCGGCGACCCAGGCGAAGAAGCGCTGGACCTTTTCCTTCTGTTCATTGGCGTGGGGAAGGACGAAGTGGTGCGCGCCGACCGGCATACTCCGCTCGTCGGCAAACACCGGCGTCAGCTGCCCCTGACGCACGTGGCCGCCGGCCAGCAGATTGCTTTCCAGGATCACCCCCATCCCCATCCGGGCCGCCTCGATGCTCATGTACGACCGGTCGAAATTAAAGATAAAGTTTTTGTGCCAGCCGCGGACCTTGTGCCACGACAGCCAGTTGCTCCAGTTAATTAAGGTGCTGTCGGAATGGATCAGATCGCAGGCCAGCAGATCTTCCGGGGCGCGAACCGCATGGCGGGCTAAATAAGAGGAGGCGCTGTAGGGCAGGACGCACTCATTTTTAATGGTCCTGACCAGCAGCGTCGGCCACTGCGACAGCCCGTGGCGAATATCGATATCAATATTATCCCGGGAGAACTGAATGCTTTCGTAAGAGCAGGTCAGGCTAATTTTTAGCTCCGGCCACGCCTGACGGAATTTATCCAGCCGCGGCATCAGCCACAGCAGGCCGAAGCTCGGCGCTGAGTGAATGCGTAAATAATCCTGATGAATATCGTTGATCACCTGGCTGGTGGCCTGGCCAATCATATTCAGCGCTCCGGAGACCTCTTTGAGATATTTTTCTCCCACTGCGGTTAACATCACGCCTTTGCTGCTGCGGGAGAACAGTTTTTTTCCCAGCAAGTGCTCCAGACTGGCTATCTGGTGGCTGACCGCCGAGGCGGTAATGTTGAGGTTCTCTGCGGCCAGGTTGAGGCTGCCGGTTGCGGCGACTTCAATAAAAGCCTGGATATTGCGTAAAGAGGGCATCGGCAGATTTTTATTGGGCAGCGGTTGACTCATGGCGGCATCCTGCGCGGGGCGCGAATAAAAGAAAATGGCGAACAGCGTGGCGCAGCCGTGATGAACAGCATAGGGAAAAGCGAAAATAACCTTTTAATTTGTGATGGGCTTAACAATTTATCTCGTTAAAATCGCCACTCTCAGTAAACGCTAAAATTTGCGGGGAGTCACTAACTCAATTTTTCTCAATCATAATTGAGCTTTTTTGAATACCTTTTCATTTTTGGGTTGTTATATTCCCCTCACAGGCCTGATCACAAACTGCGATGCGCTTGGGTCGCAATAATAAAACACCTAACCACCTGTTTCGCTGTGCGAAAAGACATGTCTCTCTTGTTGCGCCAGGGCGCGTGAAACGCGGCGAACCCAGGCGGCAACCTACGGCGAAGTGGATGAGGTATAAGATGAGGAAACCCTATGTCACGTATAGATACGCTGGTCTGTACTGACGCCAGGAAAACAAAATATCGTTTTGTAGTTTTGACGATGATTTTCCTGGTGTATGCCATCAATTACGCCGACAGAACGAATATCGGCGCGGTACTGCCGTTTATCATTGATGAATTTCATATCAATAATTTTGAGGCCGGAGCGATTGCCAGTATGTTTTTCCTCGGCTATGCGGTCAGCCAGATCCCGGCCGGCTTTTTCATCGCCAGACGCGGCACTCGAGGGCTGGTTTCGCTATCTATTTTCGGCTTCTCCGCTTTTACCTGGCTGATGGGCACGGTGAGCTCCGTATTTGGCCTGAAGCTGGTGCGGCTGGGCTTGGGACTAAGCGAAGGTCCCTGCCCGGTGGGGCTGGCGTCGACGATAAACAACTGGTTTCCGCCGAAAGAGAAAGCCACGGCAACCGGCGTTTACATCGCGGCGACCATGTTTGCCCCGATTATCGTGCCGCCGCTGGCGGTGTGGATTGCGGTGACCTGGGGCTGGCGGTGGGTCTTTTTCTCCTTTGCTATTCCCGGGATCGTAGCAGCGATAGCGTGGTACCTGTTGGTGAAGTCAAAGCCCGCGGAAAGCGGATTCGTATCTCCAAGCGAACTGGCAGAGATTAATGCCGGGCGGGACAGCCATCATAATGACGGTGTACGTGAAAATATATTAATCGCCGATCGGTTCACCTGGCTGGATAAAATTATCCGGGTGAAAAAAATGCCGCCTGTGGATACGGCGAAGGGATTATTTACCTCAAAAAATATTCTCGGAGACTGCCTCGCATATTTTATGATGGTCAGCGTGTTATATGGATTATTAACCTGGATCCCGCTGTATTTAGTGAAAGAGCGCGGTTTCGATGTGATGAGTATGGGGTTCGTGGCCAGTATGCCGTGCATCGGCGGCTTTATTGGCGCGATTGGCGGCGGATGGATTTCGGATAAATTATTAGGCCGTCGGCGTAAACCAACCATGATATTCACAGCGGTATCAACCGTAGTCATGATGTTAATTATGCTGAATATACCGGCAAGCACCCTGGCGGTCTGTATTGGTTTATTCTTTGTCGGTTTCTGTTTGAATATCGGCTGGCCGGCTTTTACCGCCTACGGTATGGCCGTTTCGGACAGCAAAACCTATCCGATCGCCTCTTCCATTATTAATAGCGGCGGCAACCTCGGCGGATTTGTGGCGCCGATGGTGGCCGGTTTCTTACTGGATAAAACGGGGAGCTTCAATTCTGTCTTTACCTATTTTGGTATCTGCGCCGCAATCGGTTTGGTGGTGATTCTTTTCCTCGATGAGCCACAATAACGAAAATAGATCCTGTTAATTAATATGACGTAATGTCATGGAGTGAAACTATGTTATTAAAAGATAAAGTCGCCATTATTACTGGCGCAGCCTCCGCACGCGGTTTGGGTTTTGCGACCGCGAAATTATTCGCCGAAAACGGCGCGAAAGTGGTCATTATCGACCTCAATGGCGAAGCCAGTAAAACCGCCGCGGCGGCGCTGGGCGAAGGCCATCTCGGCCTGGCGACGAACGTCGCCGACGAAGTGCAGGTACAGGCGGCCATCGAACAGATTCTGGCGAAATACGGCCGGGTCGATGTGCTGGTCAATAACGCCGGGATCACCCAGCCGCTGAAGCTAATGGACATCAAGCGCGCCAACTATGACGCGGTGCTCGATGTCAGCCTGCGCGGCACGCTGCTGATGTCACAGGCGGTGATCCCCACGATGCGGTCGCAAAAATCCGGCAGCATCGTCTGCATCTCGTCCGTTTCCGCCCAGCGCGGCGGCGGTATCTTCGGCGGTCCGCACTACAGCGCGGCAAAAGCCGGCGTGCTCGGCCTGGCGCGGGCGATGGCGCGCGAGCTTGGCCCGGACAACGTCCGCGTTAACTGCATCACCCCGGGGCTCATTCAGACCGACATTACCGCCGGCAAGCTGACGGACGACATGACGGCCAATATTCTTGCCGGCATTCCGATGAACCGCCTCGGCGACGCGGTGGACATCGCCCGCGCCGCGCTGTTCCTCGGCAGCGACCTCTCTTCCTACTCCACCGGTATCACCCTGGACGTTAACGGCGGCATGTTAATTCACTAAGCGAGGCACAGAGATGAACATCACCGAATCACAAAAAGTCGCCGCGGCGGCGTGGCGTATCCGCCGCTATGCCCTGCAAATGGGAGAAGTTCAGGGGCAGGGCTATATTGGCCAGGCGCTGGGGTATGCCGATGTGCTGGCTACCGCCTTCAGTTACGCCATGACCTATCGCCCGGAAGATCCTGAGTGGGAGGGGCGCGATCGCTTCCTGCTTTCTCATGGCCATTACGCTATCGCTTATTATGCCGCGTTGCTGGAGGCGGGCATTATTCCGGAAGCGGAACTGGAAACCTACGGCTCCGACGACAGCCGCCTGCCGATGTCCGGCATGGCGACCTACACCCCGGGGATGGAGATGTCCGGCGGCTCGCTGGGGCAGGGGCTGTCTATCGCCGTCGGCATGGCGCTCGGCCTGCGGCAGAAACAGAGCAAGGCCTGGGTCTATAACTCGATGTCCGATGGGGAGCTGGATGAAGGTTCGACCTGGGAAGCGGCGATGTCGGCGGCTCACTATGGCCTGACCAACCTGATTAACCTTGTCGACGTCAACAAACAGCAGGCCGACGGCGATTCACGCAAAATCCTCGGCTTTGAGCCGCTGCAGGATAAATGGGCCGCCTTCGGCTGGTACGTGCAGCGCGTAGACGGTAACGATCTGCCGGCGGTGATGGCCGCCTTTGACATCGCGAAAAGTTATTCCGGCAACCAGCCGCGGGTCATTTTGTGCGACACGCTGATGGGCAAAGGGGTGCCGTTCCTCGAAACCCGCGATAAGAACCATTTTATTCGCGTCGATGCCGACGAATGGCAAAAAGCGATTGCGGTGCTGGACGCTAACAAACCGGAAGGAGTGCTGTAATGAGCCAGAGTAAACCTCGTTTAAAAACGTCGGCGATGATCGCCTCGATTGCCGATGAAGGCCAGGTCACCGTCTCTGCGCCCTTCGGCGTCGCGCTGTCGAAACTCGCGGCGGAGCGCCCGGCGATCGTCGGTATGACAGCGGACCTGTCAAAATATACTGACCTGCATATTTTCGCCCAGGCCTTCCCGGATCGCTTTTTCCAGATGGGAATGGCGGAGCAACTGCTGATGGCGGCGGCGGGAGGCATGGCGAAGGAGGGATTTATTCCCTTCGCCACCACCTATGCCGCCTTTGCGACCCGTCGCGCCTATGATTTTATTCATCAGGTGATCGCTGAAGAGCATCTGAACGTCAAGATTTGCGCGGCGCTACCGGGCCTGACGACCGGCTATGGCCCCAGTCATCAGGCCACCGAAGATCTGGCGATCATGCGTGGTATCCCCGGAATGGTCATCGTCGATCCCTGCGATGCGCTGGAGATTGAGCAGGCGGTACCAGCCATTGCCGATCACCATGGCCCGGTTTATATGCGC
The DNA here is from genome assembly GCF_059759695.1 of Klebsiella sp. M041. Taxonomy (NCBI): domain Bacteria; kingdom Pseudomonadati; phylum Pseudomonadota; class Gammaproteobacteria; order Enterobacterales; family Enterobacteriaceae; genus Klebsiella; species Klebsiella sp. M041. Next base: position 61,818 of record NZ_JCAXWU010000008.1, on the reverse strand, counting down.
CTGCTGCGCGGGAAAGTGCCGCTGGTGCTGGATAAATACGACTATCAGTTCGAACTGGGCAAAGCGAAGCTGCTGGAGGACGGCAACGACGTGTTGATTATCTCCTCCGGGCTAATGACCATGCGCGCGCTGGAGGCGGTTGAAAAGCTGCGGGACGATAATATCAGCGTGGCGGTCCTGCACGTGCCGACCATCAAACCGCTGGATGAACAAGCGATTATTGAACAGGCGTCGAAGCCGGGTCGCCTGGTGGTCACCGCCGAAAACCACACCGCGGTCGGCGGGTTAGGAGAGGCGGTGGCCGCCCTGCTGATGCGCAAAGGGGTTCGCTGCGAGCTGGATACCGTAGGGCTGCCTGACGCGTTCCTGTTAGCCGGCGCGCTGCCGACCCTCCACGATCGCTACGGCATCTCCACCGCGAAGATCGTTGAAAAAATTAAGTATCGTCTGCGTTAACCGCGCTGCGGCGACCCGCCTGGCCGCTGAGCGCCCTCAGCGGCCTTCTTCCCCCCTCCAGCCAGGCGCGGCATTCTTTTGCAGATTTTATGCGGCCTGTCACAAAATCTGCTAGACTGCGCCCCTTCATGGCATTGTGGTTTTTGCCATATCTTATCGCAATAATCTCCCTGAAAACTACGCCCTTCACCGGGCCGGGGCGGTTCGGAGTTGTTATGTCTTTTGATTCCCTTGGCCTGAATCCCGATATCCTGCGCGCTGTCGCTGAGCAGGGCTACGTTGAGCCGACCCCTATCCAGCAGCAGGCGATCCCGGCGGTACTGCAGGGCCGCGACCTGATGGCCAGCGCCCAGACCGGCACCGGTAAAACGGCGGGCTTTACTCTGCCGCTGCTGCAGCGCCTGATCCAGAACGAGCCGCACGCAAAGGGTCGTCGCCCGGTGCGCGCGCTGATCCTGACCCCGACCCGCGAGCTGGCGGCGCAGGTGGGCGAGAACGTGCGGGATTACAGCAAATATCTGAATGTTCGCTCGCTGGTGGTGTTCGGCGGCGTGAGCATCAACCCGCAGATGATGAAGCTGCGCGGCGGCGTCGATATCCTCGTCGCCACCCCGGGCCGTCTGCTGGACCTGGAACACCAGAACGCCGTCAGCCTCGATAAAGTGGAAATCCTCGTACTGGATGAAGCGGACCGCATGCTGGATATGGGCTTTATCCATGACATCCGCCGCGTACTGGCTAAACTGCCGCCGCGTCGGCAGAACCTGCTGTTCTCGGCGACCTTCTCCGACGAGATCAAAGGCCTGGCTGAGAAACTGCTGCACAACCCGCTGGAAGTGGAGGTGGCGCGTCGCAACACGGCCTCCGAGCAGATCACCCAGCACGTCCATTTTGTTGACAAAAACCGTAAGCGCGAGCTGCTGTCGCAGCTTATCGGCGAAGGCAACTGGCAGCAGGTGCTGGTCTTTACCCGCACCAAGCATGGCGCCAACCACCTCGCGGAGCAGCTCAACAAAGACGGCATCCGCAGCGCGGCGATCCATGGCAACAAGAGCCAGGGGGCGCGTACCCGCGCGCTGGCCGACTTTAAATCCGGCGGCATTCGCGTGCTGGTGGCGACCGATATCGCCGCCCGCGGTCTGGATATCGAAGAGCTGCCGCACGTGGTGAACTACGAGCTGCCGAACGTGCCGGAAGATTATGTCCACCGTATCGGCCGTACCGGTCGCGCCGCGGCCACCGGCGAAGCCTTGTCGCTGGTGTGTGTGGATGAGCACAAGCTGCTGCGCGATATCGAGCGCCTGCTGAAGAAAGAGATCCCGCGCATCGCGATTGCCGGCTATGAGCCGGATCCGTCCATTAAAGCCGAGCCTATCCAGAACGGTCGCCAGCAGCGCGGCGGCGGTCGTGGTCAGGGTCAGGGACGCGGCGGCCAGGGCCAGGGGCGCAGCGGACAGCCGCGCAGCCAGAGCAGCGCCCCGCGTCGTCAGGACGGCGAGGCGCCGAAAGCGCGCACTCAGGACGGCAAACCGCCGCGCCGCCGTCGCCCGCGTAAACCGGCTGGCGAATAACAGGCTGATGCCCGGACCGCGAGAATGCGGTTAAGCACGGCTCAGGCCCGTCTGTCCGCTACGCGGCGGCGGGCCTTTTTCTTTCCATTACACTATTTGTCGAGCACGCTTCCACACTGAGCAGAAAGCAATACCTCCGGGCGGGCAAAAATGGCACAATAGTGGCTGTTTATACAGTATTCAGGTTTTCTCATGGCTTTGACCGCTGCGCTGAAAGCGCAAATCGCCGCCTGGTATAAGGCGCTTCAGGAACAGATCCCGGACTTTATTCCCCGCCCCCCGCAGCGGCAGATGATCGCTGATGTGGCGAAAACCCTCGCCGGGGATGAGGGCCGGCATCTGGCTATCGAAGCGCCGACCGGCGTGGGTAAAACGCTGTCATATCTGATCCCCGGCATTGCCATCGCCCGTGAGGAACAAAAAACGCTGGTGGTCAGCACCGCCAACGTCGCCCTGCAGGATCAAATCTACAGTAAAGACCTGCCGCTGCTGCGCAAGATTATCCCCGACCTGCGCTTCACCGCCGCCTTCGGTCGCGGACGCTACGTCTGCCCGCGCAATCTGACGGCGCTGGCCAGCACCGAGCCGACGCAGCAGGATCTGCTGGCCTTCCTCGACGACGATCTCACCCCGAACAACCAGGCCGAGCAGAAGCTGTGCGCGACGCTGAAGCAGGATCTCGACAGCTACCGCTGGGACGGGCTGCGCGACCATACCGACAAAGCCATCGACGATGGGCTGTGGAGCCGGCTGAGCACCGATAAGGCCAGCTGCCTGAACCGCAACTGCCACTACTATCGGGAGTGTCCGTTCTTTGTGGCGCGGCGGGAAATTCAGGAGGCGGAAGTGGTGGTGGCCAACCATGCGCTGGTGATGGCGGCGATGGAGAGCGAGGCGGTGCTGCCGGAGCCGAAAAACCTGCTGCTGGTCCTCGATGAAGGCCATCATCTGCCGGACGTCGCCCGCGACGCGCTGGAGATGAGCGCCGAGATCACCGCCCCCTGGTTTCGCCTGCAGCTGGATCTGTTCTGCAAGCTGGTGGCTACCTGCATGGAGCAGTTCCGCCCGAAAACCACGCCGCCGCTGGCCAATGCGGAGCGGCTCGCCGGCCATTGCGAAGAGCTGTTCGAGCTGATTGCGTCGTTGAATAATATTCTCAATCTCTATATGCCCGCCGGTCAGGACGCGGAGCATCGCTTCCCGATGGGTGAACTGCCGCAGGAGGTGATGGAGATCTGCCAGCGGCTGGCGAAGCTCACCGAGACGCTGCGCGGGCTGGCGGAGCTGTTCCTTAACGATCTCAGCGAAAAGACCGGCAGCCATGACGTGGTGCGCCTGCATCGGGTGCTGCTGCAGATGAACCGCGCCCTCGGCATGTTTGAAAGCCAAAGCAAGCTGTGGCGTCTGGCGTCGCTGGCGCAGTCCTCTGGCGCGCCGGTGACCAAATGGGCGACGCGGGTGGTGCGCGACGGCCAGATCCACGTCTGGTTCCACTGCGTCGGCATCCGCGTCAGCGATCAGCTTGAACGACTGCTGTGGCGCAGCGTGCCGCATATCGTGGTGACGTCAGCGACGCTGCGCTCTCTAAACAGCTTCTCGCGCCTGCAGGAGATGAGCGGCCTGAAGGAGAAAGCGGGCGACCGCTTCGTGGCGCTGGATTCGCCGTTCAACCACGTAGAGCAGGGGAAAATTATTATTCCTCAAATGCGCTATGAACCGCTGATGGATAACGAAGAGCAGCACATCGCTGAGATGGCAGCCTATTTTCGCCAGCAGGTGGAGAGCAAGAAACATCTCGGGATGCTGGTGCTGTTCGCCAGCGGGCGAGCGATGAATCGCTTCCTGGAGCATGTGACCGATCTGCGCCTGATGCTGCTGGTGCAGGGCGACCAGCCGCGCTACCGGCTGGTGGAGCTGCATCGCAAACGGGTGGAAAGCGGCGAGCGCAGCGTGCTGGTGGGCCTGCAGTCCTTCGCCGAAGGTCTCGATTTAAAAGGCGATCTGTTAAGCCAGGTGCATATCCATAAAATCGCCTTTCCGCCCATCGACAGCCCGGTAGTGATCACCGAAGGCGAATGGCTGAAAAGCCTCAATCGTTATCCCTTCGAGGTACAGAGTTTGCCCAGCGCCTCCTTTAATCTTATTCAGCAGGTGGGGCGTCTGATCCGTAGCCATCACTGCTGGGGAGAGGTGGTGATTTACGATAAGCGTCTGTTGACCAAAAACTACGGCGCGCGTCTACTGAACGCGTTACCTGTTTTTCCCATAGAGCAGCCGGGCGTCCCGGAGGTTATAGTAAAACGTAAAGCAAAACAGACAGCAAAACAGACAGGCCGCAAACGTCGTTGACGCCGGCGCGTGACGCAACAGGGGGAGCCATGGAGTACAGCAAAATTATAAAAGAGGTGGGCCGCGGTAAGAATCATGCCCGCGACCTGGATGAAGAGACCGCCCGTGCGCTCTACGCGCGGATGCTGAACGGCGAGGTGCCGGAGCTGGAGCTGGGGGGAATATTAATCGCCCTGCGCATCAAAGGCGAAGGCGAAGCGGAGATGAAAGGCTTTTACGCCGCGATGCAGCAGCATACTCTGCGCCTGACCCCGCCGGCAGGCAAGCCGATGCCGATCGTTATCCCCAGCTACAACGGCGCGCGCAAGCAGGCGAACCTGACGCCGCTGCTGGCGATGCTCCTGCACAAGCTGGGGTTTCCGGTCGTGGTTCACGGCGTCAGTCACGATCCGACCCGGGTGCTGACCGAGACCATTTTTACCCTGCTGGACATTCCGGCTACCCGGCATGCCGGCCAGGCTCAGGCGCAGCTGGAGGGGCATGAACCGGTGTATATCCCGGTGGGGGCCTTCTGCCCGCCGCTGGAGAAACAGCTGGCGATGCGCTGGCGGATGGGCGTGCGCAACAGCGCCCATACGTTGGCCAAACTGGCCACGCCGTTTGGCGAAGGGGAGGCGTTACGTCTCTCCAGCGTATCGCATCCGGAATATGTTCCCAGGGTGGCGGGCTTCTTTCGCGAGACCGGTGGCCGCGCGCTGCTGATGCACGGTACCGAAGGCGAAGTGTACGCCAACCCGCAGCGCTGCCCGCAGATCAGCCTGATCGATGACCAGGGCGTGCGGGCGCTGTGCGACCGTCAGACCGAGGCAGCGGCGGAGGAAGTCATTCTGCCGGCCTCGAAAGATCCCGAAGTGACCGCGCGCTGGATCGAGCGCTGCGTCGCCGGCGTCGAACCGGTACCCCACTCGCTGAAGATCCAGCTTGCCTGCTGTCTGCTGGCCTGCGGGGAGGTCTCAACCCTGGAGCAGGGGCTCAGCCGCGTCAACGACTGCTGGTGATCGGATCGGCAGGATAAAAAAAGCCCGTCCGGTGGCTCGGACGGGCAAGGCAAGGGTATTAAAGGTCTTTTCAGGGTTAATTCAGTGGCTTACAGGGTTGAGCTGCGATTATTTATAGATAACCGCGGTACCGCTCAGTTTGTTGTTGGTGTTAGCGGAAGTGATGCTATAGCCGGTTGCGCCAGCGGCTTCGGCTTTAGCAGCCAGTTTCGCTTCCAGACCATCTAACGTGGTTGCGCCTTGCGCAGACACCACGCCGATCTTATTCATGCTTTCAGCCTGAGCGGGGGTAACCGGCTCGGCGGCAAAGGCGCCAAAGGAAAGGGCGGTCAGAGCGATGGCAGCGGCAGCATATTTGATGTTTTTCATAGTTAATCTCTCGCAGGTTGTTCTGTTCAGGGGACGATGTTCCGTCGATGTGATAAGTATCACGCTTTTTTGCGGGAGATAAAATCGAAGGAAATTCACAGTCTTCATCTAATTTTTTGAATGATTAATAATTTACTGATTATTAATAAATTATTTCTTATTCTTTTCGTCTGATGGCGGAGCGAGGGGGACCGGCACGCTTAAGGGCACATATTGCGACATTTATCGCCAAAAAGTGTGCGCGAAAAGATAATGCGAAAGGCTGTCATGAACGGTAAAGGAAAGTCAGCGTAGCTGGCTATCCTTGGAACCACGGCGATTATATCCTGAAAATGTATTGTTATGTAAATCTTTCTCCTGCTGGCACTTCACGCAGTATCTCACCCCGGGTATCGCCTGTCGACGCGCCTCCGGAATCGGCTCTCCGCATTCATCACAAAATTTGTTGCTTTCGCCGTGCGGAAGCTCGCGGCGGGCGCGCGCCACCGCATCGTCAATGGTGCTGTCGATCTGATCCTGTACGGCGCCATCGCCTGCCCAACCTGATGCCATTGTCTGCCTCCTGTAAAAAAGGGTTATTGATAAATTATAGCTGAACCGTACAGCCGGTTACCGCTGCTGGCGGCATTGACCCGCCAGGCTATCGCCCCACGACGGTGGGCCTTATCCGCGAGGGCGGCCACCAGGTCGTCAAGGGTGCGGGCGCCGGAGGCGGAGACGGTGCCGACAGGACGCAGCGGCCCGTCATAGGGCAGTACGGGGGGCGGCGGCAGGGAAGAGGCCGCGTCGGCCTGAGCGGCAAGCGCAGCGGCAAACAGCAGCGAGGTGATTTTCATCAGCATATCCTCATAAACAGCATGGGACATAGCTTAAGTGTAGGCCTTTCCAGCCCGCGCGGTAGGGAATTTTTTATGCAAAAACAAGGCGTTTCGCCCGCAACCGGCGCAGGGTAGCGGTCCCCGCGCCAGGGATATTATTTAACGGGCATCCGGGCGGATCATGTCAAAACGCAGGCTGTCATCAATACTGTAATAGGCGCTCGGCCCCCCGGCACGCAGGATCGGCTGAGCGCGGGCGGTTTGATAGATGCCGTTCTCCAGCAGTGATTCATCGATATGCACGGCGACCACTTCGCCGAGCACCAGCCATGTATCGACAAGGTTGCCGTCGGCGGTGGTGAGCTGAATACATTGCGACAGGCGGCACTCAAAGTTCACCGGGCTCTCCGCCACCCGGGGGGCCTTGACCAGGCGGCTGGCGGCGGCGGTGAGTCCGGCGCGCACGAATTCATCCTCATGGTGCGGGATCGAGGCGGAGGTTTCGTTCATCGCGGCGGCCAGCGGGCGCGTCGCCAGGTTCCAGACGAACTCCTTCGTTTCGACGATATTTCGCACGCTGTCTTTCCAGCCGCTGCTGGCGAAACCAATGATCGGCGGGCGATAGTTAAAGCAGTTAAAAAAGCTGTATGGCGCCAGATTACGCTGGCCCTCGGCGTCCTGCGAGGCGATCCAGCCTATCGGGCGAGGCCCGATTATTGCGTTGAGCGGGTCATGCGGCAGGCCGTGGCCCTGCGAAGGTTGATAAAAGTACATGCTGCACCTGTCACGGATAAAGGAGATATCCAGACTCCCTTATTTACCGAGCGGCCGTCAACGGGTATCTTACGCGGCTGTTCAAAGGAGATTGTCATGAAAGCCCAGAAACCGGGGTTACACCCGCGTAACCGCCACCATCAACGCTACGACCTGCCCGCGCTCTGCCAGGCGCATCCTGACCTGCAGGGATACATTACGCTCAATCCGCTGGGTGAGCAGACCATTGATTTTGCCAATCCGCAGGCGGTAAAGGCGTTGAATAAAGCGCTGCTGGCGCATTTCTACGCGGTCAAACACTGGGACATTCCTGATGGTTTTCTCTGTCCGCCGGTGCCCGGGCGGGCCGATTATATTCATCATCTGGCGGATCTGCTGGCCGGGGACAGCGGCGAAGTGCCGAAGCAAGCCACGATCCTTGATATTGGCACCGGCGCCAACCTCATTTATCCCCTGATCGGCGTTCACGAGTACGGCTGGCGCTTTACCGGCAGCGAAATCAGTCCGGAAGCCTTCGCCAGCGCCCAGGCGATTGTCAATGGCAACCCGGGGTTGACCCGGCAGATCCGTCTGCGTCGGCAAAAAGAGAGCCAGGCTATCTTCCACGGCGTGATCCACAAAAACGAGACCTATGACGCCACGCTGTGTAATCCGCCGTTCCATGACTCCGCAGAGAGCGCCCGGGCGGGCGGTGAGCGCAAGCGCCGCAATCTCGGACTCGGCGCCGACAGCGGGCTTAACTTTGGCGGTCAGCAGCAGGAGCTGTGGTGCGAAGGGGGCGAAGTGGCCTTTATCTCGCAGATGATCCGCGAAAGTCAGGCCTTCGCCCGCCAGGTGAAATGGTTTACCTCGCTGGTGTCGCGCGGCGACAATCTGCCGCCGCTCTACCGCCTGCTGACCGAGGTCGGGGCCGTGAAAGTGGTGAAAAAAGAGATGGCCCAGGGGCAAAAGCAGAGCCGCTTTATTGCCTGGAGCTTTATGGACGACGCCAAACGCCGCCGTCCGTTCTAACTACTCCGCGGCCGGGCTGTCGGCGCCCGGCATCGGCAGCTGCTGCCAGGTTTGTACCGGGGCGCGAACCCCGGCGCGGTCGAAGTGCTTTTTCACCTGGGTGTCGAGGGCAAAACGCACCGTCCACTGCTTCAGCGGCAGGGTGGTGAAGTTGACGCGCAGCGTAAAGGCGGTATTGCTCAGCCCCACCAGCCCGGCGAACGACGGTTCGCCAATGATCAGGCCGCGGATCTCCTCCTGGGCCAGCAGATCGTCCACCGCCGCCTTCAGCGCCTGACTGGCTTTATCCAGATCCTCATGGCGGTCGACGTCATAGTTGGCCACCACCGAGCCAATGCCGCGCACGAAGTTGGCAAAGGTGGTGATCGAGGACCAGGGGATAATGTGATAAGCGCCGGTATCCTGGCGCACCCCCACTGAGCGAATCGACATCCGTTCCACCGTGCCGGTCAAGGGACCGATGGTGACCAGGTCGCCGGTATTCATCCCGTTCTCAAACTGGATAAAAATGCCGGTGATAATGTCTTTAACCAGGGTTTGCGCGCCAAACGAGATGGCCAGCCCCAACGCCCCGGCGCCGGCCAGCAGCGGCGCGATATTGACCCCAATCTCCGAGAGCAAAATCATCACCGTGATGGTGCTGATCACCACCGCCAGCGCGTTGCGAAACAGCGTCAGCAGCGTCCGGGCCCGTGCGCTGGGCAGCGGGCGGCCATGGATATCCGAGGCCAGCCGGTTTTCGATCAGGCTGGCCAGCACCGTCCAGCCGATAGCGGAGAAGAAGAGGATAAGGGCGATACGGATCAGCACATCCACCGTTTTTTGCCCGGCATCGTTGTGCAGCCATTCGCGGAAGTCAAACAGCCCCCAGGCGCTCAGGAGCAGCATGATGGCGACGCAGACGGTGAGAATACGCGCTGCCTTCAGCGACGCGGAGATCCAGCCGTTCAACCGCTTTTGCAGCTCAGGATAGTTGCGCTGAGTGGCAGGGGAGAGGGTGATGGTTTTGGCTATCCAGCGCGACAGGATGCCGGACACCAGCGCCGCGCCGCCGATAATCGCCAGGCTGCGCAGGGTGGCGCCCATCATAAATTTCAGGCTGTTGCCCGGGTCGAACAGGGAAAAGAAAAAGAGCACTACAAAGTAGGCGCAGGCCAGCCAGTGCCAGATCAGAGCGAAGGCGCGGATAAACAGGCTAAAGAAGGAGAGCGAGCGGTCAGCCAGATGGATCAGCCCCTGCGTAATCGCCGCTTTGTTATGGAAAATCAGATACAGCGCCCACAGCGTAATGCACAGCATGATGACGACGTTAGCCAGCGCGCCGACCTGAACATTCACCTGGTTGGAGATAATCGGCACCGCGACGATCAGGCCGTAGCCGATCAGGCTGCTGAGGGCGCTCAGGCGCAGGCTCCAGTAGGAGGCGGCCTCGTCGCTGAGGTTAAAGGGCCTGAGCGCCGGGATGCGCGGGCAGAAAATGAGCCGCAGGATGGCTTTAAAGAATTCGATCAGCGCGAAGGCGTTGAGGAAAAGGCTCTGCTGGAAGGCGATAGTAGGGTTGTCGCCATTCAGGCGATCGCTCAACAGCTGACCGACAAACAGGGTCAGCGCCAGCAGCAGCAGATCGATGATAAACGCCCCGGCGATGGTCAACGGCAGCTGGAGCCAGTTTCCGCGATCGCGGTTTTTATGCCGTCCCCATTCGCCCATTTTACGATACAGCGGCAGCGCCGCGAGGCGTACCAGCCACCAGAAGGCAAACACCAGCCCGGCCAGCAGTAAAAAATGCCAGGCGGCGTTGGTAAAGGTTTGCGGATTAAAGGGCTTATGCGGCGAGCCGGTAATATTGCGCCACAGCTGGGAGAAGCGCGATGAGAGCGCATCGCCATATTCCCGGCTGATCTGCGTGACGTTCTCCAGCACCGTGGTCTCTTCTTTCACCGCCGGCGGCGTTAGCGTCGGGGTGCTGTCGGGCGGCGGCGTGGCGGCCGCTTTACGCAGCTGGTCAATGAGCTCCTGGCGGGCGGAGTCGTTGGCCAGCACGTCGGCCAGCGCGGCATAGGCCGCTCTTTTCTGTTCTACATCGGGTTCGCTGGCGCTGGTTTTATCGGCATTAGCGGTCGGCACGCCGGGCAGGGCGGCGGCGGAAAGCGGGGGAGTAAACAGCGCAGCGAGCAAAAGCAGGATCCACGGCATGGGCACCTCCGTTGCAACGTAAACGGGTAAGTATAGAAGCCGATGGCGGAAGGGGAGGGAAGAGGAATCTGGAAAGCGGCTCTCTCCGCGACGGAGAGAGCCGTTGTGGGTCAGGCGACGTGCTGCAGGAATTCCCGCAGACGCGGGCTTGGCGGGTTGTTTACCAGCTCCTGTGGGTTGCCGTCTTCGGCAATTCGTCCCTTGTCGATAAAGATCAGTCGCGAGGCCACTTTTTCGGCAAAGCCGATTTCGTGGGTCACAATCACCATCGTCATGCCCTCTTCCGCCAGATCCTGCATCACCTTGAGCACTTCATGACGCAGTTCCGGGTCGAGCGCGGAGGTGGGCTCATCAAATAGCATCATCTTCGGCTTCACCGCCAGCGCGCGGGCGATGGCCACACGCTGCTGCTGGCCGCCGGAGAGTTCAGACGGATAGTGATGCGCGCGCTCTGCCAGACCGACTTTCGCCAACAGATCTTTCGCCAGCTTTTCCGCCGCCTGCTTGCTGGCGCCGCGTACCCGCAGCGGGCCAAACATCACGTTTTCCAGCGCCGTGAGGTGCGGGAACAGGTAAAACTGCTGGAACACCATCCCGGCTTCCTGACGAATCAGACGTTCGTCCACCTTCGGATCGTTGACCTTCAGGCCATCGACAATCAGATCGCCGCTGGTGATCTCTTCCAGTTTATTGATGCAGCGCAGCATCGTCGATTTACCGGAGCCGGACGGGCCGATAATGACCACCACTTCACCCTGATTGATTTTCAGAGAGATATCGTGCAGTACCTGGGTCGGGCCAAAGTGCTTGGAGACGTTTTTAAATTCAATCACAGGATTTTCATCCTTCTTTCAAGACGACGCAGAATAAAGCTCAGGACCAGGGTGATGATCAGGTAGATCACGGCAACGGCGCTCCAGATTTCCAGTGCGCGGAAGTTGCCGGCGATGATCTCCTGTCCCTGACGGGTCAGTTCGGCGACGCCGATGACGATGAACAGCGAGGTGTCCTTGATGCTGATGATCCACTGGTTGCCCAGCGGCGGCAGCATGCGGCGCAGCGCCAGCGGCAGGATCACGTGGCGAATGGTTTCGCGACGCGACAGGCCCAGCGCCAGGCCCGCTTCGCGGAAGCCTTTATGAATGGAGAGCACCGCGCCGCGGGTAATTTCCGCGATATAGGCGCCCGAGTTAATCATGATGGTCACTACCGCTGCGGAGAAGGGGTCGATGCGCAGGTCGCTAAAGGCCATCGGCAGCGCAAAGTAGATGAACATAACCTGCACCACAATCGGGGTGCCGCGAATGATTTCAATAAACACCAGCGCGATGTGGTTGGCGATCCAGCCGCCGAAGCAGCGGGCGAAACCGGCCACCAGACCGATGATCAGGCCGCCGGCCAGGCCGAGGACGGAAATCCACAGCGTCATTTTGGCGCCTTCCAACAAAATCGGAATGGCGGGCCAGATGGCACTCCAGTCAAACTGCATAATACGTTCCTGTTACCGTGTCGAGAGCAGAGGAAAGCCTCCGCCAAAATACTGTCTCCCGCAACGTCTGTGCCGGAAGACCGTTGTGAAGTCGCCGGGACTGCGCCCGGCGATGTACGTTTTTATTATTTTGGTTCAGTGCCGAACCATTTTTTATAAATTTCGTTGTAGGTGCCGTTCTCGCGCAGCGTTTTCAGCGCACCGTTCACTTTCTCACGCAGCTCGTCGCTGCCTTTCGGGAAGGCGATACCGTAGTTTTGCGCTTCCAGTGATTCACCTACCGCTTTGAATTTGCCGTTGCCCGCGGTTTTGATGAAGTAGAGGATGTTCGGCGTATCGTGCAGGACGGCATCCGCGCGGCCGGTACCCAGCTCCATGTAGGCGTTATCGATATTCGGGAACTGACGCAGATCTTTGGTTTTGATATTGGCTTTCGCGTAGTCAACGGAGCCGGTGCCGCTCTTCACCGCGACCACTTTGCCGTTCAGATCTTTCACATCTTTGATGTCGTTATTATTGGCGTTGACCATCACCAGCAGGCCGCTCTTGTAGTAGCCGTCAGAGAAGTCGATGGCTTTTTTACGCTCGTCGGTAATGGTGATCCCCGCCAGCGCCAGATCGATATTTTTGGTTTGCAGCGCCGGGATAATGCCGCTGAAGTCCATTGGCTTCAGGGTGTAGTCGAGCTTCAGCTCTTTGGCGATGGCCGCCCACAGGTCAACGTCAAAACCCACATACTTATCGCCTTGCTTAAATTCGAACGGGACGAACGCCGTATCGGTGGCGACAACCAGGGTCTTATTGGCGGCATGGGAAGAAACCGCAAAAGCCAGGGTCAGTGCAGCCAGTGAAACTTTAAATACAGACTTCATAGCATTTCCTTTTATATCCACGGGACGATCCCCTGCGAGAACGACTAGCCTAATGAAAAAATCGTGCCACTTTTACAAGCTGTTGTTTTTCAACAAACGAAGCGGTAGCCGTTGCACAATATCGATCGTTTCAGGCAAAGAGTGCACCATAACGGGGCGTTATTTTGGTGCATCCTGAGGTCGCTGAATTACGAGCCCATTTTTAGCGCAAACCCTGATGGGAAAACAATCTCGCCGTAACGATTGTGTGAGGTGATTATTACAATTGTTTTACTTTTGTGCGCATTTTCATCAATTTGACGCCCTGAAATGGTGCAAGGCCAGCGGGTGAGGGAAAAAGGAGGAGGGGAAAACAACAAGGGCTGGGTGGAAAAAGCAAAGGCGCCGTCGACCGCGCTGCGGCCGACGGCAAAGCCTTACTCGATATTCGCTTCAATAAACCACAGGAATTTATCCAGGTCGCGGGAAGCGGCGGTGAAGATATCTGCGGTATCTTCGTCTTTAGCTTCGCCGATCGCTTTGCGCACATCGTTAGCCACTACCGCGTAGCGGTCAGCCAGCGCTTTCAGGTGATCCTGAACATGATGGATATCCAGTGGGTAGCTCTGCAGCGGGGTTTTGCTGTTGATCACCTGAGTGGTGCCCAAGGCGACGCCGCCCAGCTGCACGGCGCGCTCCGCCATGGTATCCAGATGCTCAGTGAGCGCAGTACGGAAACCGTCCAGCATTTCGTGCACGGCGATAAAGTTCGCACCGCGCATATTCCAGTGTGCCTGCTTGGTGATAAGGGACAGGTCAATGAACTGGATCACCTGGCGATTCAACAGCTCAATGGTCGCTTTCTTTTCGCTGTCAGCGACATCGTTGCGGGTATAGACCAGATTAGATGCTTTTGATTTAACCAGTTTAGCGGTACTCATCGTTTCATATCCTCTTGATATTGATGCTCGTCACACTTCAAAACTGAATGATGTGGAGCGTTGTCCCAGGTAACTTCGGGACTAAGTATAGCAAGGGTTTTAAAGTATGAGGCATCGGCAGGCCATATCACTCCGATAGCGCAAAATGGTTGGCTATTTGAAAAAACAAGTCCAATCAGAAGGTTAGCGAAGGCTGGCAGGCCCGCAACTGGCGCGGGCCGCCGCCGTAACAGAATGTTAATTGATATCGACTTGCTTGATTTTGCTCTGCCGCTGCATGGTCAGCGTGGCGCCCATTGAGGCGATGATAATGGCGCCCAGCGCCAGGGTCTGGGAGAGGTTCAGGGTTTCGCCAAGGAAGATCATACCGGACAGGGCGGCTAGCGCCGGCTCGAGGCTCATCAGCGTACCGAAGGTGCGCGTCGGCAGGCGCGTCAGGGCCATCATCTCCAGGGAGTAGGGGAGTGCGGTGGAGAGAATGGCAATCCCCAGCCCCAGGGGCAGCAGCGACCATTGCCACAGCGTATCGGTGGCTTGCGCCATACCTAACGGGACAAAGACCAGCGAGGCGATAAGCGACCCCATCGCCACCGTGGCTGGACCATGCTCCTCGCCCGCGCGCTGGCCGGTCAGAATATAGACCGCCCAACAGGCCCCGGCGCCGAGAGCGAACAGCGCGCCGGTTAAATCCACCTGCGCCACGTTCTGCCCCAGCGGCAGGAGATACCACAGCCCGAGGATCGCCAGCGCCACCCAGACAAAATCCAGCGGGCGGCGCGAGCCGAAAAGCGCCACCGCCAGCGGGCCGGTAAACTCGAGGGCCACCGCCACGCCGAGCGGAATACGCTGCAGGGATAAATAAAACAGATAGTTCATCGCCCCGAGCGCCAGGCCGTACAGCAGCAGCGGCACGCGCTGCGCCGGAGAGAAACGTAGCCGCCAGGGCTTGAACACCACCACCAGGATCAGCGTCCCGAGCGCCAGGCGCAGGGCGGTAACTCCCGGGGCGCCGACCACCGGGAACAGCGATTTGGCGAGCGATGCGCCGCTCTGAATCGAGGTCATAGCGATTAAAATCACCACTATCGGCAACCATGCCGCCGCTTTTCGGGATGGACCGGGCATCCTTTCTCCTGTCAATTTTTGTCAAAAGGGGTAAAAGTTCCAGTGTACTGGAATTAGCTGCTGGCGGTTGAGCTAATGTTGAAAAAAACAGGGGTAAAAACAGTACAATGGCGAAAGTTGCTGAGAAATTCACCAGGTGATTAGGATTAATCTGGATGCTTGCGAATTTCTTAATGAGCGTTAAACTGTAAGTTAACGCCAAAAACTCTTGTTTTCCATATTGTTATAGAAATATGGAAACTTTTGGTTACATGAAAAAGTATGTTAGACAATGTAAACTCCAAAGAGTTTCCCAAAAGTTTTTGATATATTTAAGGCTTAGGACTTATTAGAAACACATTTGAGGTGGTTATGAATAAAATTGCACGTCTTTCAGCACTGGCCGTTGTTCTGGCTGCATCCGTAGGTACCACTGCATTTGCTGCAACTTCTACCGTAACCGGCGGTTACGCGCAGAGCGACATGCAGGGTAAAGCGAACAAAGCTGGCGGTTTCAACCTGAAATACCGTTACGAGCAAGATAACAACCCGCTGGGCGTTATCGGTTCCTTCACCTACACCGAAAAGGATAATAACAGCAACGGTACTTACAACAAAGGTCAGTACTACGGCATCACCGCTGGTCCGGCTTACCGTCTGAACGACTGGGCAAGCATCTACGGCGTAGTGGGTGTTGGTTACGGTAAATTCCAGAACAACAACTTCCCTAATAAATCCGATATGAGCGACTACGGTTTCTCCTACGGTGCTGGTCTGCAGTTCAACCCGATCGAAAACGTTGCCCTGGACTTCTCCTACGAGCAGTCTCGTATTCGTAACGTTGACGTCGGCACCTGGATCGCTGGCGTGGGTTACCGCTTCTAATCACTCCGGTGATATAAAAAATCCGCCTCCTGGGGCGGATTTTTTTTTGCCTGCTGACCGCCAGCCCGGCCGGTTGGCCGGCGCTGACCGCGTCGTTTTAGTTGATGTTGAACTCATCGCTGCCGAGGTGTGAATAGTCCACCTTCTGCAGCTGGAAGTTGGTGATATACACCGGGCCGGCCTTCTGCTCAGAGATAAACCGATAGCGCGGGGCGATTTCCGCCGCCTTGATGCCGGTCCATTGCGAGAAGAAGCTGAGGAAATCATTCGCCGAGCGCTGCGCCTTAATGACTTTATGCGCTTTGTCATCGCTGGAGAGCACCATAAACGGCACCTGGAAGTTCTGCTGGAACTTATCGTCGTGCGCCAGATACTGCACCTCTTTGCCTCGCTCCTTGAACGCCAGACCATGATCGGAAAAGTAGGTCAGGGAAAAGGTGTCGCCGGAATTTTGCAACTGGCTGTAGAGCTTAGCCAGCAGGGTATCGGTTTGCGTCATGCTGTAGAGATAGCAGGAGGTCTCTTTCGACTGGACGAAAACCGTATATTTGCCTTTGGTCCGGTCGCAGGCCTGCGGGTGCGAGCCCATCAGATGCAGAACAATCAGCTGCGGCTGGGTGCGCTGGGTGGAGAGCACCTGCTCGGTCAGCTTCAGTAACTGCTCGTCCTGGGTGTTTTTATTGGCTTCGAAATCGCCGTTTTTCAGGAACTGCACTTCATCCGCCCGTTTGGCGATACTGGCGATAGCGGTGTCGTACTCGCCGATCTGCCCCTGGTTGGAGAACCACCAGGTCTGGAAACCGGCGCGGTTGGCGAGGGTGACAAAGTTATCCTGAAACTGCGGTTTGCCATCGACCACCCGGTTAAGGGTCAGGCCGAGGGATTTTTGTGTCGAGCCGCTGGCGGCGACGTAGTTGTTAAACAGATACCCGTTCACCGAGCTGGCAAACGGCGTGTTGTCCCAGTGGCCACCGAAGGCGCCGAGGGCGTCGCGGCGGGCGCTTTCACCGATCACCACCACATAGAGATGGTACTTCGGCTTCACCGCCAGCACGTGCCAGCTATCTTTCATGCCGGCCAGCTGCGCCATCCGCGCCTGCTCGTCCAGCACCTCGTTATTATTCACCACCACGTCTTTGACAAAACGGAAGGCCGGGTAACCAGTATCGATTACCTTGAATACACCGCCCCAGGCGAGATTTTGCACCGGCTGGAGAAAAAAGATCCCGATGCTGAACAGCAGGCCCAGGGTCTCCATTTTTCCCCAGCGGGTCTGCTCGACGATCCTGCGGCGGACCGCAATGATCCCCAGCGCGAAGATAAATACCGCCAGCAGATAGTTGTACCACGGGAAGATGGTGAGGATTTCCGTGGACTCTTCCACGTTGGTGGCGTGCAGCGCCAGCAAGGTATTGAAGTTGGGCGCGCCGTAAGCCTGGCCAAACGGGTAGTAGAGGGCCGCCAGCAGAGAATAAGCGCCGACCACTCCTTTCTGCACGCGCGGAAAGGCACGCCACAGAAGATGTAACACGCAGGTAAATGCCACGGTATAGAGCAGGCTAAATTCATAGCCCAGCGCCAGGTTAATCAACAGCGATTGTAAAAAGTAGAATCCTGTCCATGGGTTCAGTGCCAGTCGGCGGGCGACCAGCGTATCTTTCAGGGTGGTGACATTCATAGTAAACAATCAAAAAGAGGCCATGCGCATCCCCTGGCTTCAAGGGGTAAAACCTGCTGGACAGTGCGTGAAGAGGGTCTCTGCGAGCCGCGAATGTGGCAGGGCTGTGCAAAGATAGGGCTTGTAAATGGTAAGGTCAACCAGACATAACAGATTGTTTTGCGAGGACGCTTACAAAACTTGAAAAAAGGTGGGGGAAACGGGATAAACCGGTCAGTTTAGCGGCAGATGATGACGGAAAAATGAAGCGGCGTACCGCGACGCCGCCTTAGCGATGGGGTTTGTCCTGCTGCGGTTTACCGTTGATCATTTCGCACAGCATACCGAGCAGCATTAAGCGTACTTTAAAGGGTGAATGGCTGAACACGTTTAAGCACCTCTTGAATTCGTTCATCTGCTCTCCTCCTGCCTGTTCGCTCCATCACTCCCTGATGGATGTTTGCATTATATACAGATATAGCACAGGCTATATTTTATAGCTATGGCTAAAACGTTAAATTTTTGTGCTCTTGGCGCAATCCATTACAATGTGGATCTTTTTATATGATGCTTGACGCGTCACACGAATGAGGAAGCACAATGAACCGTCGCGCAGGTAAGCCAATAACAAAAAAAGTGACGCAGTTAGTAAATGTTGAAGAGCACGTTGAAGGGTTCCGCCAGGTGCGGGAAGCGCATCGGCGCGAGCTGATTGACGACTATGTTGAACTGATTTCCGACCTCATCCGCGAGGTGGGCGAGGCGCGTCAGGTGGATATGGCCGCCCGGCTGGGAGTCTCGCAGCCCACCGTCGCCAAGATGCTCAAACGGCTGGCCAGCGTCGGCCTTATCGAACAGATCCCGTGGCGCGGCATATTCTTAACCGCGGAGGGTGAGAAGCTGGCCCAGGAGAGCCGCGAGCGCCATCAAATCGTGGAGAACTTCCTGCTGGCGATCGGCGTCAGTCCGGAGATCGCCCGTCGTGATGCCGAAGGGATGGAGCATCACGTGAGCGAAGAGACGCTGGCGATGTTCCTGAAATTTACCCAAACACAGGGATCTCAGGAAGCATGACTCTTCCCTTCGTCCAGTCGCTGCTGCGCGATCGTTTTCTCCATCTGCTGCTGATTATCGCCTGCGTGCTCAGCGTGATGGTGCCGTTTGTCCCGGCAAGCTGGCCGGCGGCCATTGACTGGCATACCATCATCACCCTCAGCGGCCTGATGCTGTTGACCAAGGGGATTGAACTGAGCGGCTATTTTGACGTGCTGGGGCGTAAAATGGCCCGCCGCTTTGTCACCGAGCGTCAGCTGGCTATGTTTATGGTGCTGGCGGCGGCGCTGCTGTCCACCTTCCTCACCAACGACGTCGCGCTGTTTATTGTGGTGCCCCTGACCCTGACCCTGAAGAAGTGGTGCGCCATCCCGGTAAACCGGCTGATTATTTTCGAAGCGCTGGCGGTGAACGCCGGGTCGCTGCTGACGCCGATCGGCAACCCGCAGAACATCTTGCTGTGGGGGCGCTCCGGTCTCTCTTTCCCTGGGTTTATCGGCCAGATGCTGCCCCTGGCGGCGGCAATGATGCTAACCCTGCTGGCGCTGTGCTGGTTCTGTTTCCCGGCAAAGCGGCTTACCTACCAGAGCAGCGATATGGCGCCATCGTGGCAGCCTAAGCTCGTCTGGAGCTGTCTGGGGCTCTATCTGGTGTTCCTGACGGCGCTGGAGATGGATCAAGCGCTGTGGGGACTGGCGCTGGTGCTGCTGGGCTTTCTGGCGCTGGCCCGGGCGGTGATCGTCCATGTTGACTGGTCGCTGCTGCTGGTGTTTATGGTGATGTTTATCGACGTCCATCTGCTGACCCAGCTTCCGGCGCTGCACCAGGTGCTGAGCGGGGTCGGGACGCTCTCCGGCGGTGGACTGTGGCTGACCGCCATCGGCCTGTCGCAGGTGATCAGCAATGTGCCCTCGACCATTCTGCTGCTCAACTATGTCCCACCGTCGATCCTGCTCGCCTGGGCGGTTAACGTGGGGGGCTTTGGTCTGCTGCCGGGCTCGCTGGCCAATATCATCGCCCTGCGCATGGCTGGCGATCGGCGGATCTGGTGGCGTTTCCATCTCTACTCCATTCCCATGCTGCTGTGGGCGGCCCTCACCGGCTATTGGCTCTTCAAACTCTGCGCCTGATTTCCGCAGCAGTCTGCCGCCCTCCACGTCGTTCGACAGGATCGCCCCCCGGGGCGATCTTTTTTTTGCCCGGCTCACAGAAAACGATCCCTGGCTTTGCGCATCCGTTCGCTTTTCGATATATGACTAGTCATGGAATTTAAATGACTAGTCATATATCGAGGCGCAGGATGAAAAACAGACTACCGGCAGATTTCTTATGGGGTAATTCCGTCTCCAGCATGCAGACGGAGGGGGCGTGGAACGAGGGCGGCAAGGGGATGTCGGTGTACGATATCCGGCAACCGGCAGAATTCGCTTCCGACTGGAAGGTGGCGACCGACTCCTATCATCGCTTTAGGGAAGATTTCGATCTGATGCAGGATCTGGGCATGAACTGCTACCGTTTTCAGATCGCCTGGAGCCGGGTGTGCCCTGAGGGAGACGGCGAGTTCAATGAAGAGGGCATCGCCTTCTACCATCAGTTTATTGATGAACTGATCGCCCGCGGCATCGAGCCGATGATCTGCCTGTACCACTTCGATATGCCGCTCTCGCTGGCGGAGCGCTACAACGGATTTACCGACCGCCGGGTGATGGACGCCTTTATTCGCTATGGCCAGAAGATGATCGCCTGCTATGGCGACAAGGTGAAATACTGGCTCACCTTTAATGAACAGAATCTGTACCATTCGCCGGAAGCGTTTCTGATTTCCGGCTACCTGCAGGGGGAGAAGACCCTGCGCGAGCTGTACCTGATCCAGCATCATGTGATGATGGCGCACGTCCATCTGACCGATCACCTGCATCAGACGAAGCCGCAGTGTCTGATGGGCGGGATGCTGGCCCACGCCCTGGTTTATCCGGCGACCTGCAAACCACGCGATATCCTGTGCGCCCAGCAGCTGGACGAGTTTTTAAACCAGAACCTGCTGCGGGCTTACGCCGGGGAGGGCTACAGCCCGGAAGTGATGCATTTTGTCGCCACCGAAGGGTTCGATGATATCTATCGTCCGGAGGATCTCGCGCTGATGGTGACGGTGAAGGTCGATTATCTGGCGTTCAGCTATTACGCCAGCCGGACGCTGAACAGCGATGCGATCCCGCCGGGAACGGCGGTTAACAACTATATGCTGTTTGGCAATCAGGATAACCCGTTCCTGAACGCGACAGAATGGAACTGGCAGATCGATCCGCTGGGCTTCCGGACCATCATCACCCGCTATTATAACGACTGGCGCCTGCCGGTTTTCCCGATTGAAAACGGCATCGGGGTGATTGAGTCGTGGGACGGTGAACATCCGGTTGCCGACGATTACCGCATCGCCTACCATCGCGATCATATCAACGCCATGAAAGCGGCCATGTTTGAGGATGGGGCGCAGGTGATCGGCTATCTCGGCTGGGGATTAATCGACATCCTCAGCTCGCAGGGCGATATGCGTAAGCGCTACGGCGTGGTCTACGTCAATCGCGAGAACCATGACCTCAAGGATCTGCGGCGGGTGCCGAAGAAGAGCTATGCGTGGCTGAAGCAGGTGATCCACAGCAATGGCGACGTGATGTAATGGTGTTCTGGCGGTCAGGCCGTGGATCCTGCCCGCCAGCCACTCACTGAATGTATAAGGACCGGGGAATGACGGCGAAGTATCTGCAAATCGCGCGGGAAATAAAAAAACGGATCATCAGCCAGCAGTATCCTGCCAGCGCGCCGTTACCTGACCAGTTTGCGCTGGCGGCAGAGTTCAGCACCAGCCGGATGACCATCCAGCAGGCGATGCGCCAGTTAATCGTCGAAGGGCTGATCTATACCCGCAAAGGGCAGGGCACCTTTGTGCGGAAAAATTTCCTTCAGCTGTCGCAGTGGGAGCTGCCCGGCAGCGACTATTTCGGCGCCACCAAAACCTGGGAGCATCTTGGCGAGGTACAAAGCGAAGTGGTGCGCTTTGAGGTGCGTTTTCCCACTGACAAGGAGCAGAGTTCGCTGCTGATCGACGCTGATGCCCCGGTGTATGACTTTGTTCGCCTGCGGTTGCTCAACGGGGAACCGGTGTCGCTGGATCTGACGGTCATGCCGGTGGGGCTGGTGCCGGGGCTCAATAAAAGCCATCTGGAAAGCTCGGTGTTTCGCTATATCCAGGAGACGCTGGGGCTGAAGCTGATGGGATCTTACCGCGTGGTGCGGGCGATGAAGCCGGATGAACTGGATAAACAGCATCTTCACTGCGAGCCCACCGATCCGGTGCTGGAGGTGGAGCAGGTTATCTATCTGGAAGACGGCACGCCGCTGGAGTACGCCCACTGCCACTATCGCTACGACCACGGCGGGATTATTCTGGTGAATAACGGCTAGACCGGGGGCCCCGGTTGGCGCAGCGCTTAGCAGGGCCAGGGTGTTGTCAGGTTCAGTCGCCAGGCAAGGCGTCAGCCGCAGCCCGGCACAACACCGATAAAAAAAACGGCGGGCATCAGGCCCGCCGTTTTTCTTGTCATGCAGAACTTAGTTCAGACGCACCGGCATACCGGAGCGGTTCTGGATAGCCTGCTCGACCACGTTCTGATCGACATCAGACTGGCTGGTGATCGCCTGTACCGGCTGAGTCAGGGTGATCGGCACGATCTCGCCGCCCTGGAACTGCGCTTCGGTGGTCGACAGCGGGTTGTGAACCTCGATGTAACGGCTGCCGTCCGGCTCGGTGGTGGCTTTTACCGGCTCATCGATAAACTGCACGCGGGTGCCGACCGGCACGTTCTCAAACAGGAATTTGATGTCATCGTTGCGCAGACGTACGCAGCCATGGCTCACGCGCAGGCCGATACCGAAGTTAGCGTTGGTACCGTGGATGGCGTACAGACGGCCGATATACAGCGCGTACAGGCCCATCGGGTTGTCCGGACCGGCCGGTACGACGGCTGGCAGCGGGTTGCCGGCGGCAGCGTATTCCGCATGCATCTTGGCGGTCGGCGTCCAGGTCGGGCCAGCCTTCTTACGTTCGACTTTGGTGGTCCAGTTGATTGGCGTGTCTTTGCCTAACTGGCCGATACCGATCGGCAGAACAATCACGGTGTTAGTGCCTTTCGGGTAGTAGTACAGACGCATTTCGGCGCTGTTGATGATGATCCCTTCATGGACGGTATCCGGCAGGATCAGCTGCTGAGGGATGTTCAGGACGCTACCGCCCTTCGGCAGATAGGTATCCACCCCCGGGTTGGCTTCCAGCATGTTGGAAAGCCCCATCTGATATTTCGCCGCGAAGTATTCCAGCGGCTGCTTGTTATCATCCGGAATGGTGATGACCTGGTTCTGACCAACCAAACGGCTGCCATCGGTTGGCAAAGGATAGGTGACAGCAGACGCTGTATTGCAAAAGCCTACGATGGCGAAGGCTGCCGCTAAGAGTGTAGATAATTTCATAGTTTTTAATGTCGTGTGCGAAATCAACGCCACACAGGCCTTTGTTAATGATTGAGACAGTAGATGGGAGCGCATTATATGTGCATTCCGCTGAACAGGTAAATCAGATGTGTACGAAATCACATTTTTTTCCCTGTCGCCTCGGCTGCCGCGCCCTGGCGTTCGGGGCGACGAGGGTTAGTCTTCCAGCAGCCGGCCCTGCATCGCCGCGCGGACCGGGGCGGTAAGCTGGTACTCTTCCGCCAGCCAGGCGTCGACATTGCCATAGCGCTGCTGAATGGCCGACAGCGCGGCGGCGAGATAGGATTCTTTCACCGTCAGGATGTCCGCCAGGCTCTGGCGCCCCTGGGGCGTCAGGTCGTTGCCGAGCATCTCCAGCATCCAGGCCTCCACCTGCGTCAGCATGCCATGGGTAAGGAGATACTCCTCCATCACCGTCTCGCTGTCGCATCCGACGGCGAACAGGGTTAACGCGCAGCCGACGCCGGTGCGATCTTTACCGACCGCGCAGTGTTGCAGCAAGGCGCCGTCGAAAGGGGTCGTCAGCCATGCGGCGAGCTGGCGATAGGCCGGATTGTTAAACGGCAGCTGGCGATAGAGTTGCAGCATAAACTGCTCGCCGTTGAGCGCATTAAGGGTGGCGGCATTCAGCTCGGTGACCTTCGCGTTGACCTCGCCGATCGGCGGATTGGCCGGCGCGTTGAGATAGTGGGTGAGCGGGCTCAGTTTGTCCGGCGTGCGCTGTACTTCACCGGGGTCGCGGTAGTCGAGCACCCGGCTGAGCGGCAGGGTATCCAGGTGGTCGAGATCCTCTGCCGTTAGCCGGTTTAGCGCACCGGAGCGTAGCAGCTTGCCGCTGCGTA
This sequence comes from Klebsiella sp. M041, assembly GCF_059759695.1. Classification (NCBI taxonomy): domain Bacteria; kingdom Pseudomonadati; phylum Pseudomonadota; class Gammaproteobacteria; order Enterobacterales; family Enterobacteriaceae; genus Klebsiella; species Klebsiella sp. M041. The sequence goes on along the minus strand of NZ_JCAXWU010000008.1, from coordinate 37,909 downwards.
CCCGGCGTCCGTCGGCGGCGCGCTGGCCGCCCAGGTCGCGAAAATTAATGCCGCCCTGCAGGGATAAAAAGGCCGGATGTCGCGGTTGGCTGGTGGTCATGGGACTCCTCATCATCACGTACAGAATAACGGTTTGCGCGCAGGTCTCTGGCGCATCTGACAAAGACCTTAGCACAAGCGCCGCGGCGGAATTTACCGCAGACCGTGAAAAGTGCGTCATTTACTGGCATAATGTCTGCTGTATCACACCCCTCATACTCTTTTTTCAGGATATCCCCGTGCTAGTATCCAGCAACGTTACCATGCAGTTTGGCAGTAAGCCGCTGTTCGAAAATATCTCCGTTAAATTTGGCGGCGGCAACCGTTATGGTCTGATCGGCGCCAACGGCAGCGGTAAATCGACCTTTATGAAGATCCTCGGCGGCGATCTCGAACCGACGCTGGGCAACGTTTCTCTCGACCCGAACGAGCGCATCGGTAAGCTGCGTCAGGATCAGTTCGCCTTTGAAGCGTTCACCGTGCTGGATACGGTCATTATGGGCCACGGCGAGCTGTGGGAAGTGAAGCAGGAGCGCGATCGCATCTACTCCCTCGCCGAGATGAGCGAAGAAGATGGCTATAAAGTGGCCGACCTGGAAGTGAAATATGGCGAAATGGATGGCTACTCTGCTGAAGCGCGCGCGGGCGAACTGCTGCTGGGCGTGGGCATTCCGGTTGAACAGCATTACGGCCCGATGAGCGAAGTCGCCCCAGGCTGGAAGCTGCGAGTCCTGCTGGCGCAGGCGCTGTTCTCTAACCCGGACATTCTGCTGCTCGATGAACCGACCAACAACCTGGACATCGACACCATTCGCTGGCTGGAGCAGACGCTGAACGACCGCGACAGCACCATGATTATCATCTCGCACGACCGTCACTTCCTGAACATGGTTTGCACCCACATGGCGGATCTGGACTACGGCGAGCTGCGCGTCTATCCGGGCAACTACGACGAATACATGACGGCGGCCACCCAGGCGCGTGAACGTCTGCTGGCGGACAACGCCAAGAAAAAAGCGCAGATTGCCGACCTGCAGTCCTTCGTTAGCCGCTTCAGCGCCAACGCCTCTAAATCGCGTCAGGCCACCTCGCGCGCGCGTCAGATTGACAAAATCAAGCTGGAAGAGGTCAAAGCCTCCAGCCGTCAGAACCCGTTTATCCGCTTCGAGCAGGATAAGAAACTGTTCCGTAACGCGCTGGAAGTGGAAGCCCTCACCAAAGGCTTTGAAGACGGTCCGCTGTTCAAAAACGTCAATCTGCTGCTGGAAGTGGGCGAGAAGATTGCCATTCTGGGCGCCAACGGCGTGGGTAAATCCACGATGCTGAAAACCCTGGTGGGTGAACTGCAGCCGGACAACGGCACCGTGAAATGGTCTGAAAACGCGCAACTCGGCTACTACGCGCAGGATCATGAGTACGAGTTCGAAAACGACCTGACGGTCTTCGAGTGGATGAGCCAGTGGAAACAGGAAGGCGACGACGAGCAGGCTGTGCGCAGTATCCTTGGTCGACTGCTGTTTAGCCAGGATGACATCAAGAAGCCGGCGAAAGTATTGTCCGGTGGTGAGAAGGGCCGCATGCTGTTTGGTAAGCTGATGATGCAGAAGCCAAACATCCTGATAATGGATGAACCGACCAACCACCTGGATATGGAATCCATCGAATCGCTGAACATGGCGCTGGAGATGTATCAGGGTACCCTGATCTTCGTCTCCCACGACCGTGAGTTCGTCAGCTCGCTGGCCACCCGCGTGCTGGAGATTACCCCGGAACGGGTGATCGACTTCAGCGGCAACTACGAAGACTACCTGCGCAGTAAAGGTATCGAGTAATCCCGCTTCGTTACCCGGGTTGCGGCTACGCCTTACCCGGGCTACGCCTGGCATGTGACCTGTAGGCCCGCGCAAGCGTAGCGCCGCCGGGCAATAACCGCGTGTAAAGAGCCACTTTCGCGCCGGATGGTGGCTGCGCCTTATCCGGCCTACGGTCCGTGCCATTGTGAGCTTAAGAGCTCTATCTTGTACCCATGGTTACTGAAACTGTCCGTTACCCGGGCTACCAAACCGCACAGTGCTGTAGCCCCGGTAAGCGGTAGCGCCACCGGGGATTTTGAGGCCACCAGTTTGTAGCCCGGATTAGCGTAGCGCCATCCGGGAACATTATTAAATCCAGGCCGGGCGAGGCGTAAGCCGCCGCCCGGCATATGCTCAGAGCCTCCACTCCGTTCCTTCGACGCCATTCACCAGCAGTTTGCGTTTTTCTCCCGCCGGTAATGACAGTTTCAGCGCTTTCCACGCCGGGCGATAATTGCCGCGGGCGTTGACCTTCAGGTTGATAGTGCTGCTGTCGCACGCCATTTCCCACTCCAGCCACAGCGCATCGCCCTGTTTATAGCCCCAGCTTTCGCCGTCATCCTCAAACAGCAGACCCGAAGTGGTTCCGACGCCTTTCAGCGGGAACAGCTGCAGTTCGCGGCGATCGTCCTGTTGCGCAGCAACATGGCGGATGCGCTCGCTGAGCGGCAGTCCGGCCCCGGCGCGCACCAGCAGCGGCAGTGTTTCCAGCGGCGCGTCGAGGGTGACCCACTGGCCGCCGGTGAACCACTGGTGGCTGTAGAAATCGTACCATCCGGCCTGATTATCCGGCAGCCACACCTCACGCTGGCGGGCGCCAGGCTCGACCACGCTGGCCACCAGCAGATCGCGGCCCAGCAGGAAGTCATCGCATTCGGCGAAGGTCTGCGCGTCGTGCTGATGATCGAGGAAGGTCGGGCGCAGCATCGGCTCGTCGTCAGCATGCGCCTGCCACAGCAGGGTGTACAGATAGGGCAGCAGGCGGTAGCGCAGCTCAATAGCGGAACGAATGGCCGGGGTGACGGCCGGATACATCCAGGCTTCGTTGACCGTCTGGTCGTCATTCCACGAATGAATAGTAAAGCGCGGGTGCATCACGCCGTTTTGTACCCAGCGCACGAACAGCTCCGGCTCAGGTTTATCGCCGGAGAAACCGCCGACGTCGTGGCCGACGTTAAACAGCCCGGAAAGGCTCATGCCCAGCCCCATGCGGATGTTATAGCGCAGCGTATCCCAGTTGGTGCGGTTATCGCCGCTCCAGGTCTGGACGTAGCGCTGCATCCCGGCGCAGCCGGAGCGGGAGATGAGATACGGGCGCTTTTGCGGCGCAAAGCGCTGCTGGGCCTCCATCGAGGCGCGCATCATCAGCAGCGGCATCACCGGGCGAATATGCTTGATGGCGATTTCGCGGCCAAAGCCGTAGCAGCGCGCTTCGCCGTCCCACACCTCATACTCGTTATTATCGTTCCAGGTCGAATCAATGCCCATCTCCAGCAGCTGGCTGGTGACCCCCTCCTGCCACCAGGCCACGGTTTGCGGATTGGTAAAGTCGAGATGCGATCCTTCATCGTCCCAGAAGCTGGAGCGCTCCGGAGCGTCGGTTTGCGAATCGCGAACGAAGAGACCGCGCTCCGCCACCTCGCCATAGCGCGGATGGTCCTGCAGCAGGCAGGGTTTGATATTGGCGGCCAGCTTCAGCCCGGCGTCGTGGAACGACTGGCTCATCACTTTCGGCTGCGGCACCTTGTCGTGGTTCCAGTTAAAGACGTAGCGCTTGCCGTTAATCGAGGTATAGCCGGAAGAGAGCTGGAACGAATCGCACGGAATAGCGTGCTCATCGCACAGGCGGATGAAGTTCATCAGCTGATTTTGCGCATCCGGCGCGTCGGTATAGTGCATGGTCGAGCCGCTGTAGCCGAGGCTCCATTTGGGCCCGAACAGGGTTTTACCGGTCAGACGCACGAAGGCCTTGGTCACATCCAGCACCTGTTTACCGGTGAACAGGTAGTAATCGATATCGCCGGCTTCCGCCTGCCAGCGGCGATAGGCGGTATGATAGTTGTCGATTTCGTTACCCAAATCCAGCCAGCAGCTGCTCAGGTTGTCGTAAAACAGGCCATAGCTAACGTCGCTGCGTTGCGTGATGGTGAACGGAATATGTTTATACAGCGGGTCGGTGCTGGCGGCGTTGTAGCCCATGGCATCAAGGTTGCGCATTTCATAACGCTTACCGGTGCGCTGCAGGTCGCCGGCCTTTTCGCCCAGGCCATAGAAACGCTCGTCTTTGCGGCGGCTCAGATAGTGGGCGACGCCGTCGCCGTGGGCATTGGCCAGATAGGCGCTGGTGGGGCGGTCGTTGGCAAGCTGCTGCCATTCCCCGGCATCGTCGCGATAGCTCCACTCCAGCCACAGCGGCTGATGGACGGTGACGCGCAGCTGGCGGGTGGCGATGGTCAGCGTATCGCCCTCCTGGGTCAGCTGCCAGGCCGGGAGACTAAAACCGCTGAGGTCATCCCGGGCGCGGCCTTCCCACGGCACATCCTGCTGCGGAGCGATGCTCCAGGTGCGATCCAGCGCCAGCTGGCCCTGGCGTTTCAGCAGCACGCGGAATAAATTCTCTTCCAGTACGTACAGGCACAGGGTGTGCTGGCCATCGACCGTCAGTTCAACGTGATGCTCCAGCTGTTGATGCAAACTCCAGTGTTTCAACGTCTTCATATCTTACATCCACTCTCAGGCGCGCTTGGCGCGACGTTCAGCAATAAATGCCACCAGGAAAACGGCGCCAATCAGGTCAAAGAAACCCATGGCGATGAACAACGGGTTGAAGCCAATTTTGTCGGCGGTCACCCCGATTAATAACGAGAACAGGAAGCTGGCGATCCACGCCGCGGATCCGCGCATACCGTTCACCGTCGCCATTTGTCCCTTGTCGAACGACTCCACCACCAGCGCGCTGAGCATGCAGGAGATGATCTGATGCCCGAAGCCGCCAATGGAGATCAGGACGATGGTGATATAGGGATCGCGGGTGATAGCGACGAGGGCCAGGGAGATCATCAGAAACGCGCCGGTCACCGAGCTGGCGATCACCGAGTTGACTCGCGTACAGCCGAACCAGCGAACGTACAGGCGGGTGAGGTAGCCGCTGACCACGCTGCCGAGGTCGGCGGCAAGGAACGGCAGCCAGGCGAACATGGCAATCTGCTTGAGATCCATGCCGTGCTCTTTGGCCAGGTACAGCGGTACCCAGAAGCTCAGCACCGCCCAGGCGGGCTCGGCCATAAATGCGGGAATGGCGATCCCGTAGAAACGTTTATTCTTCGAGACGGTTTTGAGTGCGGTAAAGAAGGGCTGTTTCACCGGCGGCGCTTCGTTATCCTGCTTGATGTACTCGAGCTCGCTTTTGCTGAGATTGGGGTGCTTTTCCGGGTTCTGATAGAAGGCCCACCACAGCACCACCCACAGCAGGGCCAGCGCGCCGGTAAACATAAACGCCCCCTGCCAGCCGAAGGAGGCATGGGCGAAGTAGATAATCGGCGGGGCGAGCATGGCGCCGATGGAGAACCCGACGCCAGCCCAGCCGGCGGCGATTGGCCGTTCAGATTTCGGGAACCACTCGCCGATGGTCTTGGCGTTGGCCGGGGTGGCGGCCGCCTCGGCCCCGCCCATAAAGAAGCGCAATATAGCCAGGTGCAGCCAGCTGCCGGCCCCGGCGTGGGCGATGCAGGCCAGCGCCCACAGGGTGGCGCAGATCATAAACCCGAGCTTCAGGCCGATGACGTCGATAAGCCAGCCACAGAGCGGTTGGAAAATCGTGTAAGCCAACTGAAACGCGCCGACGATCCAGGAATATTGTTCGGTGGTGATACCGAGCGTCGCTTTCAGTTCCGGGGCGATAATCCCCAGCGAGTTGCGTGTGATGTAGTTGACGGTGACGCCAAGTAAAAACAGGACCAGCACCCACCAGCGCAGGTTTTTTACCACCCGGCGCGTTTTGCTGACCGCGATATCATTGTTGAGGCCTTGACTCATAGCACACTCCACATGACGTTAGTAGGGGGAAAGTGACGATCTCAATCCGTGAGCGGTCACGTAGTGTTGTTAACTATTTGAATAGTCTATTTTTTATCTCAACACCATTGGTATAACTAGTATGGAAGATGTTGGACCAATTCAGGCTAAGGGAGAAAAAACGTCGGGCAAAGCGCTATTTATGCAAGTTTTTTCATGAAATGACCGGGATCTCAAATTTTGCGCTGTCATTTGCTTACAGGGAGCGCTTTGGCGATTATGAAAATTCTTTCATTTTCCAATCGGAGCTGGATCACAAAATGGATAAAAAGCTGCGCGTCGCCGAAATCGCCGCCCGCACCGGGCTGTCGGCCAGTACCGTTTCGCGCGTCCTGGCCGGGAAGGCGAATACCAGCGACAAGGCGCGCCGGGCGGTGCTGGAGTGCGCCCGCGAGCTGGGGGTCATGCAGGGACTGGCCGCCGGACGTCTGTTGCTCAATAATCTACTGGTGTTTGCCCCACAGCGCGCCTTCGATGAGCGGTCGGATATCTTCTACTACCGGGTGATCCAGAGCATCAATAACGCGCTGGCGGCGCATGAAGTGCGCCTCCGCTACTGCGCGCTGGACGAGAACGACAGCGACGCCAATCTGTTTCTTGCCCGCATGAACGAAGCGGAGACCCAGGCCGCGGTGCTGCTGGGGATCGACGATCCGCATATTCATGGCCTGGCGGCGGACCTGGGCAAACCCTGCGTATTGATCAACTGTCGGGATGAAGGGATGCGGCTGCCGTCCATTGCCCCCGATCATCGTCTGATTGGCCTGTGCGCCGCCCGCTATCTGTTTGATATGGGGCATCGCGTGGTGATGAACGTCATGTGCCTGCGCCGCTATACCATGGAGCTGCGGCTGGGGGGGATCCAGGAGGCGTGGCGCGCGCGCAATTTGCGCTTTACCGCCAGCCGGGATCTCATCAGCGTCGCCAACTTTAGCGCCAGAGAGACCGAAGAGCAGGTGGGGGCCTGGCTTGATGGCTTACAGGGCAGGCCGTTGCCCACCGCTTTCCTGGTGGGCGGCGATTTTATGGCCGCCGGCACGGTCAGCGCATTGCAAAAGCGCGGCCTGCGGGTGCCGCAGGATGTCTCGGTGATGAGCATCGACGGGTTTAATCTGGCGGCGATCCAGGAGGTGCCGCTGACCGCGGTGCATGTGCCGCGGGATGAGCTGGGCAGCGAGGCGGTGCACCTCCTGCAGCAGCGCCTGCTGCGCCCGGAGGCGCCGCACGGTTCGCTGCTGCTGCACGGCACGCTGGTGGTGCGCGATTCGGTACGGCGGATCCGGCCGGGCAAAGGCCATACCGCCGTGGAGCCGCAGGGGCTATATGACGATTAAACCGGGATACCCAGCGCCCGTTTGCCGTGGATGTTCAGATCCTCCAGAGTGAAGCGCCCCTGCCAGCTGGCCTCATAGTCCTCGCGCGGGAAATCACCCGGCGAGGCCCCTTTTTCCAGAGCGATTTTCACTTTCTGCGCGTAGGCGAGGTTCTTCTCGCACATCGGCGCCGCCGGAATGTACATCACATTGCCCCAGCCCTGCTGATTTTCCACCGGCGCCACCGAGTGAATGACGTCGCAGTGCCACCAGACGGAATCGCCAGCGTTCAGCGCCGGGATCGAACTGAGGGCTTTGATCAGCAGCGGGTGCCACTGCTCAGAGATCGGCAGCACTCTGCCCGGCGCGACGCCGCACAGCTCATCTTCCGGCACATCGTCAAGCAGCGGGCGCAGCAGCACATAGGCCATCGCCTCGGGGATCGGCACCACGTGCAACAGTCCCTGACCCGGGATCATATCCGACAGCGCGGTCCAGCCCTGGAAAGTGCGGAACACCGAGCACTTGGTGGTGTTGTCGACAGTGTACTCTTCCACTTCAGTACGGTGCGCGGCGTCCCACGGATCGTAAGCGTCGACATGACCGTTAAAGACATTGGCGAAGACCTGCTGGTAGGCGGGGAGCAGCCAGCGCTCCAGCGCACCGGAATCGGTATGCGCGCCCAGCCCTTTCGAGGTGGTTCCCGGCGGACGGCGGCGAATGCGGTCGGGGTAAATGACGCTGACGTCCGGATCGAACCAGCGCTTGCCGTCCTGCTCAAAGCGCCACAGGCGGTTAAGGAAGGACTGCGCCGCCGCCATTTCATCGCTCTGGCGGGCCTGCATTTGCGAGGGCGACCAGTAGATGGGATAGATTTCCGGCCGCGAAGCCTCAAGCGTACCGAAGAAGCTGTCGCCTGGCCCTTTGTAGACCTCGTCGAAATGGTTCAGATCCAGATATTCCAGCATCGCGGTATCCCAGGCCAGCGCCTGTTCGCGCGGAAAGTGGCCTTTGATCACCGCGCAGCCCCGGCGCTTAATGGCCGCGCGCTGGGCATCGCTCACGGTTCCCTCGGCGATATCGCGGAACGGAATGGTTGGCCAGACCTCCTGGCCTGCGGCTTTCAGCGTCTCAATCTCCTGCAGGCGCTCGCTGATGCGCGCTGAGAGCTTATCGAACACCGCCTGGACGTCGCCGATTTGCGCCCGCAGCGCCTGCTTCATCTGGCGAATCGCCGCTTTGTGGTCGGCGGGGAGTGTTTCGTGGGTCGGGAGAGCAGCCATAATAACCTCGCTGTATCTTTCATTCGAAAGTATGAAACCTTACAAGCGTTAATTTAAGTTAAAATGGAGTTAATGCAAGTTTAAAATCTTGCTGCGGCGCACAAAATGGACAAGCCGGGGCGCGCAGCCCCGGAGAGCGGTCAGGCGTTGAAGGGAGCGCGGTTATCGAGGACGGCCTGAATGACGTTCAGCGCGCCGTCATGATTATTATCGTCGGTCGCGTATCCGGCGATAGCTTTGATGCTGTCGGCGGCGTTACCCATGGCGAAAGCGTATTTCACCAGCTTCAGCATTTCGGCGTCGTTGCCGCTGTCGCCGATGGCCACGCACTGCTGCGGCGACAGGTTCCAGCGCTTGAGCAGGCGGCTGATGCCGTTGGCTTTATGCAGACCGGGAATAATCAAATCGACAAAGCCAAAGCCGCTGGTGACCGGCTTCATAATGCCGTCGAGCGAGACGTGCAGTTTATCGATCAGCTGCGGGATCTCGCTGTCCGGCAGGTTCAGAGAGAATTTGAACAGCGTATCGTCGATGGCGTGATAGTCGCTTACCCGCTGCAGACGGTGGTAGTGCTTTGACATCAGGTCGACGAAGGCGTCCGGGGCGTTATCGCTCACGTAGGCGCTGTGCAGGCCGCAGGCGACGAAGTTCAGCTGCGGATCTTTGAGTAATTCGCCAATCACCACCTGCGATTCGTGGCGGGTCAGTTCGCCGTGGAACAGCTGCTTACCATGCTCAAAGACCAGCGCGCCGTTTTCGGCGACGAACGAGATCTGCTCGCGGATCTCCGGGAAGAAGGAGATCAGCTGATAGTACTGGTTGCCGCTGGCGACAACGAATTCAATGCCGCGCTGCTGCAGCTGGGCGAATTGCGCCATAAACCGCGATCGGTCGTAGGTTTTGGCGTCATTGAGAAAAGTTCCGTCCATATCGGTGACGATAACTTTAACGGTCATAAGGGGATGCTCCTGGCTTAACTTCGACCAGTAACATTCTAATTACAATGTGATGGGGAGCACAAATTTATTTCGAATGAAAGTTCACGCATTCAGAAAAATGCCGGGAGGCGGCATTGCCTTTCCCGGCCAGCAGGACAGGGGAGGCCCGCTAAGCGTCGCGCCAGCGGGCCTGAAGGGCTACAGCGTATGCTCGGTACGGGCGATGATATCGTCCTGGGTATCCGGCGACAGAGCGGTAAAGAACGCCGAGTACCCGGCGACGCGCACCACCAAATCGCGGTACTGATCAGGATGTTTCTTCGCCTCCAGCAGCGTGTCGCGCGAGACAATGTTGTACTGGATATGCCAGCCTTTATGCACCTCGAAGAAGGTGCGCAGCAGCACCATCAGCTTCTGCTTGTCGGACGCGTTTTCCAGGGTGGACGGATTCAGCTTCTGGTTTAGCAGAACGCCGCCGAGGATCGCCCCGGTGGGCAGTTTACCTACCGAACTGATGACCGCCGTCGGCCCCAGATGGTCGGTTCCGGAGGCCGGGCTGGCCCCTTCCGCCAGCGGAGTGTGCGCTTTACGGCCATCCGGCGTCGCCATGGTCTGCGCGCCGAACGGAACGTTGGCGGAGATAGAGGACGTGCCGGCGTAATAGTTGCCGCCGATCGGGCCGCGGCCATAGCGCGGGTTGTGATACTGCTTCAGCTCGTCGATATAGGTCTGGTAGGCCCGCGCCAGCAACGCGTCCACGCTGTCATCATCGTTACCGTACTTCGGCGCGCCGTTGATCAACCGCTGGCGCAGCTGCTCGTGGGTCAGGCCGTCAAAATCTTCCGCCAGCGCCTTCGCCAGTTCCTGCTGGCCGATAACGCCCTGATCGAAGACCAGCTTTTTCACCGCCGCCAGGCTGTTGCCAAGGTTGGCGATGCCCACCTGCAGGCCGGACACCCAGTCATACTTAGCGCCGCCCTGCTTAATGCTCTTCGCCCGTTCGATGCAGTCGTCCACCAGCGCCGAACAGAGAATATCGTGGACGTTCTCTTCCAGCATAGTATCGACCACATACTCAATCTCAATCGACTTACGGGTGTAGTAGCGGATCTGGCGGTCCCAGTCGGCCAGCACCTCGTCGAAGTTAGCGAAGTTGCCTTTCGACAGGGCGTGCTCCTGCGGCAGGAACACCTGGCCACTGGTGGCATCGCGGCCGCCTTCCAGCGTCGCCAGCATCACCCGCGCGAAGTTGATAAAGCTCATGCCGGTGCAGCGATAACCCCACTTGCCGCCGACCGCGGTTTCGATGCAGCCGATGGCCGCATAATCGTAGGCATCCTGCGGCTCGATACCCAGCTTGATAAATTCCGGGATCACGATCTCGTCGTTATTAAACGCCGGCATGCCGAAGCCGCAGCGGATCACCTGAACGCAGGCGTCGAGGAAGTCGTTGCTCATTCCGGCGTGGTAGCGCACGCTGAGGTTCGGCTGGGTGGAGCGCAGACGACCGCAGGATTCCAGAATGGCGTACGACAGCGGGTTGACCGCGTCCTGCGGCTGGCCGTCCACCAGGTTCTGGCCGCCGATGGTGACGTTCTGATACAGCGGGCTGCCGGCTGAGGCCTTGGAGTGCGAGCCGGAGCGGATCTTGTTGACCTCCAGCAGCTTCAGCCAGCAGCTGTGCAGCAGCTCAATGGCCTGTTCGCGATCCAACGATTGCTGCAGCTCAACGTCGCGGCGGTAGTACGGATAGAGGTACTGGTCCATGCGGCCAAAGGAGACCGAGTGGCCATTGGATTCAATCTGCAGGATCAGCTGAATGAAGTAGCACAGCTGCAGCGCCTGCCAGAAGGTCTTCGGCGGCTCATGGGCGATGATGTCGCAGTTTTCGGCAATCGCCAGCAGCTCATCGCGGCGTGCGTCACGGGATTCTGCCGTCGCCATCTCGCGCGCCAGCGCGGCAAAGCGTTTGCTGTGGTCGCTGACCGCCGCCAGCACAATATCAATCGCTTTCAGGAACTGTTCGCCGTGCAGGTCTTCCAGCACCGTCAGGTTGATGCGCGACCGGCGTTCGGCGACTTTCGCGCGCATGCCGTCCAGTCCTTTCTCCAGCAGCAGCGGGTAGTTGACCGCCAGGTGAGCGTCGCCGGAGGTCATGTTGCCCTCGGCCTTAATAATGCCGGTGGCGAGGAGCGCTTTCTGCTCATCGGTAAACATGCCGTAGCAGCGGTCCTGCACGGTCTGGCCGCGCCACCACGGGCACACTTCGTGCAGTACGCGCTTGTTCTCTTCGCTGACCGCGAAGCCGGCGCCGGGGCGGTCGGCGAGATCGTCGATCTCTTTCTCGATCCAGCTGACGGTGTATTCCGGGAAGATCGGCGCGGCGCGCACTTCGCTGGCCTGGTTGCCGACGATCAGCTCATCGTGCTTGATCCAGATGGTGCGCTCGGCCAGGTGGTGAGCCAGGGCCAGGGCGCGGCGCACCGGGATCGGCTTATCAAGATGCTGCTGATACATCTCGGTATAGTGTCGGGCGCGTTCGGTACAGACCGGCGGCTTGACGATATGCACCAGCGCCATTTTATGAGCCTGGATACGGGCGCTGAGGGTGTTGAGTTTCAGGGTAGTCATAGGGGTTATCCTCGTAAGATCGCCGTTAGCCCCTTGCTCCGCGCATAATCCTGCGCAAAGGCGAGCAGCTCGGGAGCATCCAGCGGTTTATCCGGTGCGGTGTAGGGCTGACTGAGTAACTGGTATTTATTCATTCCCAGCGTGTGGTAGGGCAGGAAATGGATCTCTCTGACCCGCAGGCGGTCGGCGGCAAAATCAGTGATGGCGGTAATGTCGGCTTCGCTGGCGTTGAATCCCTGGATTAACGGCACGCGAATAATGATGTTTTTCCCCGCCTGCGCCAGGCGCTGCAGGTTGTCCAGCACCCGGCGGGCGCTGCCGTCGGTCCACTGCCGGAAAACGGCTTCGTCGACGTGCTTCAGGTCGGCGAGAAACAGATCGATGAAGGGTAAAGCCGGCTCAATGTATTTCCACGGGACGTGCAGGCAGGTTTCCACAGCGGTATGGATACCCGCCTGATGGCTGGCCTCCAACAGCGCCTGCGCCAGGGCCGGGTTCATAAAGGGTTCGCCGCCGGAAAGGGTGATGCCGCCGCCGCTGCGATCGTAAAAGGGTTTATCGCGCAGCACCGTCGCCATGATCTCCTCGACGCTCTTCTCCTCGCCGCACACCGTGAGCGCGGTGGTGGGGCAGCAGTCGCGCAGCGCGGCGATATGGCTGTCGTTAACGTGTTGCCGGTGAATGATCAGACCCTCGAGGGTGCGGGTGATAACCGCCGGCGCCGCCTGCTGGCACAGCTCGCAGCCGGCCAGGCACAGGCGCGGGTCATACAGCAGGTCTTCGCTGCGGGCGCGGCTCTCCGGGTTCTGGCACCAGCGGCAGCCCAGCGAGCAGCCTTTCAGGAAGACGACGGTGCGGATCCCTGGGCCGTCATGGGTGGAATAGCGCTGGATATTGAAGATCATGGCTTACCCTCTTGTTTGCGTATGAATATAAAAACACTTTCAAATGAAAGTTATATTGACGCAAATCAACAAGCGGGATGGCGATAATCGCCAGGGGATAGAACAACGGCAGAGGTCACAACTTCACCGGCGACGACCCTCGCCGGCGGCTGAACGTTAGCGCCTACCGCATACCTCGCACTGCGGGTGGCGCATCAGCTTCATTTCACGAAACTGGCAGGTCATGGCGTCGTACATCACGATTTTCCCGCTGGCGGGCGTGCCGTAGCCGGTCAGCAGCTTAATGGCCTCCATCGCCTGCAGGGAACCGATAGTGCCCACCAGCGGGGCCATCACGCCGGCTTCGACGCAGGTGAGGGCGTTTTCGCCAAACAGGCGGCTCAGGCAGCGGTAGCAGGGGTCGCCCTCCTGATACGTGAAGACGCTGATCTGCCCCTCCATACGGATCGCCGCCCCGGAAACCAGCGGGGTTTGGTGGCGGAAGCAGCCGGCGTTGAGCTGGTTACGAATGGTGACGTTGTCGGTGCAGTCGAGCACCAGATCGTGCCCGGCAATCTGCGCCGCCAGCGCCGCTTCGTCCAGTAAGGCATTGAGCGGCGCCAGATGAACGTGCGGATTAATGCGCGCCAGCGCCTCGCGGGCGGAGTCCACCTTCGGCTGGCCGATGGCGGCGTCGCTGTGCAGCGTCTGGCGCTGCAGATTAGAGAGCGAGACGGTGTCGAAATCGAGCAGGGTGAGCTGTCCCACCCCGGCGGCGGCCAGATACTGCGCGGCGGCGCAGCCAAGTCCGCCGAGGCCGACCACCAGCACGCGAGCGGCCTTTAGCCGCTCCTGGCCGTCAAAATCAAAACCGCGCAAAACAATCTGCCGGTTATAGCGCAGCATCTCTTCATCGCTCAGCTCCACGGCCATTACAGCCCCCCAAACAGATGGCTGAACGGTTCGACGTCGACCCATTCGCCCGCTTCAACGTGGCCGCGCTCGCGCTCCAGCACGATAAAGCAGTTGCCGAGGCTGAAAGAGCTGAAAATGTGCGAGCCCTGATGACCGGTGGTGGTCACCACCAGCTCGCCGTCCGGGTTGCGCTGCAGATTACCGCGCTGAAAATCGAGGCGGCCCGGGGACTTTTTCAGCCGCGCGGCGGCCCGCACCCGCAGGCGGGTCGCCTGAAGCGGACCGTGCTTACCGGAGAGCTTCGCCAGCAGCGGCTGTACCAGCTGACAGAAGGTGACGGTGGCGGAAACCGGGTTGCCCGGCAGGCCGCAGAACCAGCTGCTGCTGAGCTTGCCGAAGGCGAAGGGTTTGCCCGGCTTGATCGCCAGCTTCCAGAAGCCGATCTCCCCCAGCTCTTCAAGAATGGTTTTGGTGTAGTCGGCTTCGCCCACCGAGACGCCACCGGAGCTGATGACCACGTCGGCCTGCTGGTCGGCGGCGATAAAGGCCTCACGCAGTTGCGTCGGATCGTCAGGAATAATGCCGAGGTTAATGACCTCGCAGCCCAGCTGTTCGAGCATCAGATGCACCGCCAGGCGGTTGGTATCGTAAATCTGGCCGTCGCCGAGCGGTTGACCCGGCAGCTGCAGCTCATCGCCGGTCGAGAAGACCGCGACGCGAACCTTGCGCACCACCTCGACGTCGGCAATGCCCAGCGAGGCCAGCACCGGCAGCTCGGCTACCGTCAGCGGCGTTCCCGCCGGGAAGACCACCGCGCCGTGGGCGATATCTTCCCCGCGGCGGCGAATATGCTGCCCGGCTTTCACCGGCGCGGTAAAGCGCACGCCGGCGTCGGTCTGTTCGGTCTCTTCCTGCATGACCACCGCGTCGCAGCCCGCAGGCACCGGCGCGCCGGTCATGATGCGGATACAGGTGCCGGTGGGCCAGGCGTCGTGAAACGGCTGGCCGGCAAAGGCCTTCCCGGCGACCGGCAGGGCCGCGCCGTCGTTGAGGTCGCTCAACCGGACGGCATAGCCATCCATCGCCGCGTTATCAAAGCCGGGGACATCCAGCGGGGAGATAATGTCATGGGCGGTGACGCGCGCGAAGGCCTGCAACAGCGGTACAGTTTCCGTCGCGCTCAGCGGCGTAATACGATCGAGCATCTGGGTGAGGGCTGTGTCGAGCGGCATCAGTCCGGCGGTAAAATCCATGGGTCACTCCTGCGGGCAAAACGGCGAAAACGCCTATTATGGCAGAAAAGCGGCGCGGGCTGTATGCCACCTGGGTACGAGGCTTTACATCGCCCGCCGCTCTTTCTATATTCAAAAATTGTATAAGACATTCAGCAATATAATGATATCAATACCCTTATTCCTGACGTGACCGGCGCCGCGACGCGGTTCGACAGGGCGGGGGCTATCCACTTCATCGTTAAGGACTGGCGAAATGGGCAAGGCGGTTATAGCAATTCACGGCGGCGCAGGGGCGATTTCTCGCGCGCAGATGACGCCGGAGCGGGAGCGGGAGTACGTGGCGGCGCTGTCGGCTATCGTCGAAAGCGGGCAGAAAATGTTGGCTGCAGGCGCCAGTGCGCTGGATGCCGTGACCGAGGCCGTCCGTCTGCTGGAGGAGTGTCCGCTGTTTAACGCCGGGATGGGCTCGGTATTTACCCACGATCAAACCCACGAGCTGGACGCCTGCGTGATGGACGGCTACAGCCTGCAGGCGGGGGCGGTGGCCGGGGTCAAACATCTACGTAATCCGGTGCTGGCGGCGCGTCTGGTGCTGGAGGAGAGCCCGCACGTGCTGCTGATCGGCGAGGGGGCGGAAAATTTCGCCTTCTCCCACGGAATGGCGCGCGTCGATAACGATCTCTTTTCCACCCCCGAGCGTCTGCTGCAGCTGCAGGAGGCGAAAGCGGGCGGGGAGATCATCCTTGACCATCACGCCGCTCCGCTCGACGAACGGCAGAAAATGGGCACCGTCGGGGCGGTGGCGCTCGATCTGGCCGGCAATCTGGCGGCGGCGACCTCCACCGGCGGCATGACCAACAAACTGCCCGGACGCGTCGGCGACAGCCCGCTGCCGGGCGCGGGGTGCTACGCCAACAACGCCAGCGTGGCGGTCTCCTGCACCGGCACCGGCGAAGTCTTTATGCGTACCCTGGCGGCCTACGATATCGCCGCCCTGATGGAGTACGGTCAGCTCAGTCTCTATTCCGCCTGCGAGCGGGTGGTGATGGAGAAGCTGCCGGCCCTCGGCGGCAGCGGCGGGCTGATTGCCGTCGATCGCGAAGGCAACGTCGTTTTACCGTTTAACAGCGAAGGCATGTACCGCGCCTGGTGCTATGCCGGCGATACGCCGACCATTGGCATTTATCGCGAATAGAACAAGGGAGAGGAGAGTGCCGCAAACTCACGAAACGGATACCTGCGAAGTACTGGTGGTGCGCAACCTGAACGTGGCGTTCCGCCAGCAGGATGCGCCAGAGGTGCAGGCCGTGCGTCAGCTTTCCTTCAGCCTGCGCCGCGGCGAGACGCTGGCGATTGTCGGGGAGTCCGGTTCGGGAAAATCGGTCACCGCGCTGGCGCTGATGCGTCTGCTTGACGCCGCCAGCAGCGAGGTGAGCAGCGAGGGGCTGTGGCTGCGACGGCGCAACCGGCAGGTGATCGCGCTCAATGAGCAATCGGAGGCCGAAATGCGCCGGGTACGCGGCGCGGATCTGGCGATGATTTTTCAGGAGCCGATGACCTCGCTGAACCCGGTATTCACCATCGGCGAGCAGATCGCCGAATCCCTGCGCCTGCACCAGGGGCTGGAGCGCGAAGAGGCGCTGCGCGCGGCGAAAAAGATGCTCGACCAGGTGCGTATTCCCCAGGCGGAAGAGATGCTCTCACGCTATCCGCACCAGCTCTCCGGCGGTATGCGCCAGCGGGTGATGATCGCCATGGCGCTCTCCTGTCGGCCGGCGGTGCTGATTGCCGACGAGCCGACCACGGCGCTGGATGTCACCATTCAGGCGCAAATTTTGCAACTTATCGCCGTCCTGCAAAAGGAGATGGCGATGGGGGTGATCTTTATCACCCACGACATGGGGGTGGTGGCCGATATCGCCGATCGGGTGCTGGTCATGTATCGCGGCGAGGCGGTGGAGACCGGCAGCGTCGAGGAGATTTTCCGTTCACCGCAGCACCCTTATACGCAGTCGCTGTTGGCGGCGGTACCCCGGCTGGGGGAGATGCGCGGTCAGGATCTGCCGCGCCGCTTCCCGCTACCGGGGCAGCCGCTGGCGGAGACAGAAACGCCAGACACGGTGGTGGCGGGGGAGCCTATTCTGCAGGTGCGCGATCTGGTGGCCCGTTTCCCGGTGCGCGGCGGACTGCTCAATCGCGTGACGCGCGAAGTGCATGCGGTGGAGAAGGTGAGTTTTGATCTCTGGCCGGGAGAGACCCTGTCGCTGGTGGGCGAGTCCGGCTGCGGCAAGTCGACTACCGGCCGGGCGCTGCTGAGGCTGGTTGAGACCCAGGGGGGCACCATTACCTTCGATGGTCAGCGGATCGATACCCTCTCCGGCAGCAAGCTGCAGTCCCTGCGGCGCAATATTCAGTTTATTTTTCAGGACCCTTACGCCTCGCTCGATCCGCGCCAGACGGTCGGCGATTCGATTATGGAGCCGCTGCGGGTGCATGGCCTGCTGGACAGGGAGGCGGCGCGCGAGCGGGTCGCCTGGCTGCTAAAGCGCGTGGGGCTGCAGCCGGAGCATGCCTGGCGCTACCCCCACGCCTTTTCCGGCGGCCAGCGGCAGCGGATCTGCATTGCCCGCGCGCTGGCGCTTAATCCGAAGGTGGTGATTGCCGATGAGTCGGTGTCGGCCCTGGATGTCTCCATTCGGGCGCAGATTATCAATCTGATGCTCGACCTGCAGCGCGAAATGGGCATCGCGTTTCTGTTTATTTCCCATGATATGGCGGTGGTGGAGCGCATCAGCCACCGCGTGGCGGTGATGTATCGCGGCCGGATTGTCGAAATCGGCCCGCGCCGCGCGGTGTTTGAAAACCCGCAGCACCCCTATACCCGTAAGCTCATGGCCGCCGTACCGGTGGCCGACCCGGCCTACCGTCATCCGCAACGGGTCCTGCTGTCAGATGACGTTCCGGGCAATATTTATAAGCGGGGCGAGGAGATCGCCAGCCCGCCATTGCAGCAGGTTGGGCCGGGCCACTTCGTCGCCCGCGACGCCGCCGATGTGCTGGGCAGAGCATAACAACACATAACGCACCTTTTCAGGAGAACACGATGACACAACCTGTTTCACGCAAATGGTGGCTGGCGCTGAGTATCGCGGCTGCCCTGGCGAGCGCCCCCGCTTTTGCCGCCAAAGATGTGGTGGTGGCGGTCGGGTCTAACTTCACGACGCTCGACCCCTATGATGCCAACGATACCCTGTCGCAGGCGGTGGCGAAGTCCTTTTATCAAGGCCTGTTCGGCCTTGATAAAGAGATGAAGCTGCAAAATGTCCTTGCCGAGAGCTACACCGTGTCGCCGGATGGCCTGGTGTACACCATCAAGCTGCACAGCGGGGTGAAATTCCAGGATGGCACCGACTTTAACGCCGAGGCGGTCAAGGCTAACCTCGACCGCGCCAGCAACCCGGAAAACCATCTTAAGCGCTATAACCTGTATAAAAATATCGCCAGCACCGAGGCGGTCGATCCAACCACGGTGAAAATTACCCTCAAGCAGCCGTTCTCGGCGTTTATTAATATTCTCGCCCATCCGGCGACGGCGATGATTTCGCCGGCGGCGCTGAAAAAATATGGCAAAGATATCGGCTTCCACCCGGTGGGCACCGGGCCGTATAAGCTCGATACCTGGAACCAGACCGACTTCGTGAAGGTCAGCAAGTTCGATGGCTACTGGCAGCCGGGGCTGCCGAAGCTGGATTCCATTACCTGGCGACCGGTGGTCGATAACAATACCCGGGCGGCGATGCTGCAGACCGGCGAGGCGCAGTTCGCCTTCCCGATCCCCTATGAGCAGGCGCCGCTGCTGGCAAAAAACAGCAAACTGGAGCTGGTGGCCAGTCCGTCGATCATGCAGCGTTACATCAGCATGAACGTGACGCAGAAGCCGTTCGATAATCCGAAGGTGCGCGAAGCGATCAACTACGCCATCAACCGCCAGGCGCTGGTCAAGGTGGCGTTTGCCGGCTATGCCACCCCGGCGACCGGCGTGGTGCCGCCGTCGATTGCCTACGCCCAGAGCTATCCCGCGTGGCCTTACGATCCGGCGAAAGCGCGCCAGCTGCTGAAAGAGGCCGGCTACCCCAACGGGTTTAGCACGACGCTGTGGTCGTCACATAACCACAGCACCGCGCAGAAAGTGCTGCAGTTTACCCAGCAGCAGCTGGCGCAGGTGGGCATTAAGGCGCAGGTGACGGCGATGGACGCCGGTCAGCGAGCGGCGGAAGTGGAAGGTAAAGGGCAGAAAGAGAGCGGGGTACGGATGTTCTATACCGGCTGGTCCGCCTCCACTGGCGAAGCCGACTGGGCGCTGTCGCCGCTGTTTGCTTCCCAAAACTGGCCGCCGACCCTGTTCAACACCGCCTTTTACAGCAACCCGCAGGTGGATAGCGCGCTGAGCGAGGCGCTGAAAACCACCGATCCGCAAGAGAAAACCAAACTCTATAAGGCGGCGCAGGATATTATCTGGAAAGAGTCGCCGTGGGTGCCGCTGGTGGTGGAGAAACTGGTCTCTGCCCACAGCAAGAATCTCACCGGCTTCTATATCCAGCCGGACACCGGCTTTAGCTTCGAACAGGCAGATTTAACACCGTGAAGGTCGAGATGATGCCCTCCGGCACGGGTGGGAGGAGGGCGGTTTTTCCGCGGGGCGGGGGGTGGAGGTACGATGCTCAACTATGTGATTAAGCGCCTGCTGGGGCTGATCCCCACCCTGCTAATCGTCGCGGTGCTGGTGTTTCTCTTCGTCCATATGCTGCCCGGCGATCCGGCGCGGCTGATTGCCGGACCGGAAGCCGACGCCCAGGTGGTGGCGATGGTGCGCCAGCAGCTGGGGCTTGACCAGCCGCTGCACGTCCAGTTTTGGCACTACATCACCAACGTGCTGCGCGGCGATTTTGGCATGTCCATGGCCTCGCGGCGTCCCGTTGCCAGTGAGATAGCCAGCCGCTTTATGCCCACCCTGTGGCTGACGCTGGCCAGCATGAGCTGGGCGGTGCTGTTTGGCATGGCGGCGGGGATCGCGGCGGCGGTGTGGCGCAATCGCTGGCCTGACCGTCTGGGAATGGCGCTGGCGGTGAGCGGCATTTCGTTTCCGGCTTTTGCCCTCGGCATGCTGCTGATGCAGGTGTTTTCGGTTGAGCTGGGCTGGCTGCCGACGGTGGGGGCCGACAGCTGGCGGCACTATATTTTGCCGTCGTTGACCCTTGGCGCGGCGGTGGCGGCGGTGATGGCGCGCTTTACCCGCGCGTCGTTCGTCGATGTGCTGCATGAAGACTATATGCGTACCGCCCGGGCGAAAGGGGTGAGCGAAACGCGGGTGGTGCTCAAGCATGGTCTGCGCAATGCGATGATCCCGGTCGTCACCATGATGGGGCTGCAGTTCGGCTTTCTGCTCGGCGGCTCGATCGTCGTGGAGAAGGTCTTCAACTGGCCGGGGCTGGGGCGACTGCTGGTCGATTCGGTAGAAATGCGCGATTACCCGGTGATTCAGGCGGAAGTGCTGCTCTTTTCGCTGGAGTTTATTCTTATCAATTTAGTGGTGGATGTGCTGTACGCGGCCATAAACCCGGCTATCAGGTATAAGTAAGGTGCGATTGCTTAACTGGAGAAGGCAGGTGGCGCTGAACGCCATGCCGGGCATCAGGCCCGGCGAGATCCATACCCCCTGGCATGAGTTCTGGCGGCGCTTTCGGCGTCAGCCGGTGGCCATGGGCGCCGGTATTTTTGTGCTGTTGCTGATTGCGGTGGCCATCGTCGCCCCATGGATAGCGCCGTACGATGCGGAAAATTATTTCGACTATGACCGGCTTAACGAGGGGCCTTCGCTGGTGCACTGGTTCGGCGTCGACTCGCTGGGGCGCGATATTTTCAGCCGGGTGCTGGTGGGCGCGCAGATCTCGCTGGCCGCCGGGGTGCTGGCGGTGCTGATTGGCGCGGCTATCGGCACGGTGCTTGGGCTGCTGGCCGGCTACTATGAGGGCTGGTGGGACCGGCTGATTATGCGTCTGTGCGACGTGCTGTTCGCCTTTCCGGGGATCCTGCTGGCGATCGCGGTGGTCGCCGTCATGGGCAGCGGGATGGCCAACGTGATTATCGCCGTGGCGATCTTCTCGATCCCGGCCTTCGCCCGGCTGGTGCGCGGCAACACCCTGGTATTAAAGCAGCAGACTTTTATTGAATCGGCGCGCAGCATTGGCGCCAGCGATGCCACCATCCTCTTCCACCACATCCTGCCGGGGACGGTGTCGTCAATCGTGGTTTATTTCACCATGCGCATTGGGGTATCGATTATTTCGGCGGCCAGTCTGTCGTTTCTCGGCCTCGGCGCGCAGCCGCCCACGCCGGAGTGGGGTGCCATGCTCAACGAGGCGCGGGCGGATATGGTGATGTCTCCGCACGTGGCGCTGTTTCCGGCGGTGGCGATTTTCTTGACCGTGCTGGCGTTTAATCTGCTGGGAGATGGCCTGCGCGATGCGCTGGATCCGAAGTTAAAGGGGTAGGGGACGTCGGGTGACGGTCTGGCGCACGACGGGGGGATAAGCTGCATCGGTTGCCACTTTCTCATCCGGGAAAAGCGTTTATCACGTGTGGCGTCAGCGCACATTGCGCTCCCGGTTAATTTTCTGCGTTATGTCAATCATGGCGCAGGGAGCGCACAGGGGGCGGCCAGTCGCCGCCGCCCCCTGTACCCCCGGGCTCCGGCCAGCAAAATCGCCACTGCGTGGTGCCTTCGACTTATCCCTGCAGGCTTCGGGTCGGGCCGAGGCAGCGTCCGTGCAAAACACGGCCCTCAGCCCGCATCCATGCGGGCTGCCCCGGCCTTCCGGGAACGTCTCAGCGATTTTGAGGCCGCCAGCACCGGCAGTTTCAGCAAGGCTGGTGAATAAATTAACGACAGGTCGTAAGAACGTAGGCCGGGTCAGGCGTAGCCGCCACGCGGCATAAAAGTGGCTCCGTGCCTGCTGTCATCGCCCGGTGGCGCTGCGCTTACCGGGCCTACGAGGTATGAGCCTGTGAGAGGACCCCGTAGGCCGGGTCAGGCGGAGCCGCCACCCGGCATAAAAGTGGCTCCGTGCCTGCTGTCATCGCCCGGTGGCGCTGCGCTTACCGGGCCTACGATGTGTCAGCCTGTGAGAGGACCCTCCAGGCCGGGTAAGGCGCAGCCGCCACCCGGCAAAATAACGGCGCAACAGGGTTGCCTGGAAGGTAATCAATGCTGCGCTTGCCGGGCCTGGGGGGGGGAGCCTACGGGTGGACCCCCAGTCAGGGGAATGCGATAAGCCGCTATCCGGGAAGCTGGACTAGACCCGGGTTCCCCACAGATCGTATTCGTCGGCGTGCTCGACTTTCACCCGCACCACGTCACCCGGCTTAACGCGGGTTTCGCCGTTCAGGTAGACCGCGCCGTCGATTTCCGGGGCGTCGGCCATGCTGCGGCCAATGGCGCCTTCTTCATCCACTTCATCCACCAGCACCAGGATTTCGCGGCCCACTTTTTCCTGCAGACGCTCGGCAGAGATCTGCTGCTGCAGCTGCATAAAGCGGTTCCAGCGCTCCTCTTTCACCTCTTCCGGCACCTGGTCCGCCAGCTCATTGGCGGTGGCGCCTTCAACCGGGCTGTACTTGAAGCAGCCGACGCGGTCGAGACGCGCCTCTTTCAGGAAGTCGAGCAGCATCTGGAAATCTTCTTCCGTTTCGCCCGGGAAGCCCACGATAAAGGTGGAGCGCAGGGTCAGATCCGGGCAGATTTCACGCCACTGCTTGATGCGCGCCAGCTGACGGTCCGCGGATCCTGGACGCTTCATCAGCTTCAGGATACGCGGGCTGGCGTGCTGCAGCGGAATATCGAGGTACGGCAGAATTTTGCCTTCCGCCATCAGCGGGATCACATCGTCGACGTGCGGGTACGGGTAGACATAGTGCAGGCGCACCCAGATGCCGAGCTTCGCCAGCTCTTCGCACAGGCTGACCATGCTGGTCTTCACCGGCATACCGTTGTGGAAACCGGTGCGGTGCTTGACGTCGACGCCGTAGGCGGAGGTGTCCTGCGAAATCACCAGCAGCTCTTTCACGCCAGCGTCAGCGAGGCGTTTGGCTTCCGCCAGCACTTCGCCAATCGGACGGCTCACCAGATCGCCGCGCATGGACGGAATAATGCAGAAGGTGCAGCGATGGTTGCAGCCTTCGGAAATTTTTAAGTAGGCGTAGTGGCGCGGCGTCAGCTTAACGCCCTGTTCCGGCACCAGGCTCAGGAACGGGTTGTGCTTCGGCTTTGGCGTATAGTGGTGGACGTGCTCCAGCACCTGCTCATAGCTGTGCGGACCGGTGATCTCCAGCACCTTCGGGTGCACTTCGCGGATCTGATCCTCTTTTGCGCCGAGACAGCCGGTGACGATCACCTTACCGTTCTCTTTCAACGCTTCGCCGATCGCTTCCAGCGATTCCTGCACAGCGCTGTCGATAAAGCCGCAGGTGTTAACGATCACCATATCGGCGTTGTCGTAGGTAGGTACGACGTCATAACCTTCGGTGCGCAGTTCGGTCAGGATACGCTCTGAGTCCACGAGGTTTTTCGGGCAGCCCAGGGAGACGAAGCCGATTTTCGGCTGGTGCGTGACATTGCTCATAGCTTAAAAAGTGTTCAATTATTGGAATGGTCAGGGCAGGAATTCTACAGATCTTTGCGAAAAAGAGTATAGCTCCGTCACGGTTAATGGTGAAAAAGCGCACCCAACCCTGCCTTTCACGACCCTGCCGCTACAGCGGATCCCGCACGCCCCGGGGCAGAGGGGCGGGAAACGCTTCCGGCACGCCGTGCGCGCGGGCGGCGACTCATGCCCGGCGTTGCTGCCGGGCAGAGACTTATTGCGCCGGGGTGACGGCTCCGGAGGGGGCGATGCCGGGCTTTTTCGGCTCGCGCTTATCCTGCAGCGTGAAGACAGAGATCAGAGTAAAGAGCCCGGCGATGCCGCCGAGGATCAGATAGGTGTCGGCGAAGCCAATGGTATCGTACAGATAGCCTGCCAGCGGCGAGTAGATGGCGGTGGCGATCGAGGCGACAAACAGCACCAGTAAATAGACTGTTGAAGAGAGCTTGTGGTCGAAGTTGGCGGCGATGAATTTAAAGACCGACACCAGAATTAACGGTTTCTCCAGGGCATGCATCATTTTTACTGCGCCAATCCACACCGGGCCGAGAGGCACCGCCGAGCCAGCAATACGTACCGACATGATCAGCCCGGCAATGATCAGCGCCCATTTGGCGCCGGTCCGGTTAACAAACCACGGCATCAGGCATAAGAACAGCGTTTCGCCGCACACCTGAATGGAGGCGAGGATCCCATACCAGCGGTTGCCTTCCTCCGGCGTCGGGAACTGCAGCGAGAAGTACTGGGCAAATTGCTGATCGTAGGTGTCATAAATCTGCGTGACGAACAGGGTAAAGATCAGCAGCATCCAGAACTGGCGGTTCTTCGCCAGCTCAAGGGCATGGGAGACCTTCAGCGATTCGCTTCGCGCCACATCGGCGTCAGTTAATTCGATTTTGGTCAGCATAAAGCAGACGGCGGCGATGACGATGGCGAGGCTGGCGAGCCAGAAGGCCAGATTGGGATGGCTGTCGATATATTTACCGACGATCCAGGCCGCGGCCGCCCAGCCTAACGAGCCCCACATCCGCACCCGACCGTATTCGAACTGGTAGCGGCGGGAAATCTTATCGATATAAGAGTCGATCACCCCGCAGCCGGAGTTAAAGATGATCCCCAGATAGATGCCCCCCAGCAGCGCGCCAATCCAGAAGCTGTGCATCAGCAGCGGCGCGTAAACGTAGATAAAGAAGGGGCCTACCGGCAGGAGCAGCGCCACCAGCAGCCAGATAAGGCGTTTTTTCAGGCCGAACTTGTCGGAGATAAAGCCGAAGAAAGGCTGCATCAGCAGGGCGATAAAGGCGTTGACCGAATAGAGCAGGCCGGTTTTCGTGGCGCTGATGCCAAGATGCTGGGTGGTCCAGATGACAAAGAAAGCCATGGTCGACGACCAGGCGAACAGGTAGAGGAAATCGAAAAGACTTAACAGAAGGTAGTTTCTTTTACCGGGCGTCATGGTTCAGTTCCTTGCAAATGGGCAGAGAGATTATCAGCGAACCGCGGTCGCTGTTTTTATTAAATGTTATACGTATTACATTAATGATTTGTTATGGCATCCTGACTGGCGATCGTGCAATAGCGCCAGCAATATAATGTGATCATTGCAGCACTATTTTGGCCTTTTTATGGCGGCGAATGCGAATTGATTTCTTTATGAAATTAAATGTGATCGTATAACATAATCTTTGTTATATACCTGACAAAGCGGCAAGGTTGTTACATTGTAAAGGGTGTTAAAGGCTTGGGAATAATTGACCTGGCGCATCATTTTGTACAAAAAATAACCGTATTATGGATGAGGTAAAGGACGACAGAGGAGGAACCGTGATGAGCGTTGACAGACTATACCGCCACCTTTTGCAGAAGCTCATTAACGCCAATATCGATATTGACGCCTATCTGCAGCTGCGAAAGGCCAAAGGCTACATGTCAGTCAGCGAAAATGACCATCTGCGTGAAAACTTGTTTGAGCTTTGCCGTGAAATGCGTGCCCAGGCGCCGCGCCTGCAGAATGTCATTTCACCGGAGGAGAGGGATGCCCTTCGTTTGGCCGGCGAGTCCGTCGCCGCCGCTGCAGTATGCCTGATGAGCGGACATCATGATTGTCCGCTGTACATCGCTGTTAACGTAGAGAAGCTAGAACGCTGTCTGACAGGATTGACTTCAAATATTCATAAATTGAATAAATTGTCGCCAATCCCTCATGCCTGATCGGCTGAAACCCAGGGGAAGTGGACGCTTCCCCTGTTAAAGGTTATGTAAAAATCCCCGCGCAAATTTCCCCGCTGGCTACCCTTTAGCGCAGAGCTGACGAAAGGAGAATGCCATGCGTCCGATCCCGCTGCTGTTGCTATTAAGCGCCCTGTCGCTGCCGGCCCTGAGCCAGGCCGCGGTGCGGGTGGAAGTATTGCAGAACCGGCTGGCCCATCCGTGGAGCCTGGCGTTTCTCCCCGGCGACCAGGGCATGTTGATTACTCTGCGCGGCGGCGAGCTCAAGCGCTGGCAGCCGGGTAAAGGCTTGTCGGCGCCGATAGCCGGCGTGCCGCAGGTGTGGGCCAACGGCCAGGGAGGCTTACTGGACGTGGCGCTGGCCCCGGATTTCGCGCAGTCGCGGCGGGTGTGGCTAAGCTATGCGGAGAGCGACGCCAGCGGCAAAGCGGGCACCGCGGTGGGCTACGGGCAGTTGAGCCAGGATGCCACGCAGCTGACGAACTTCACCGTGGTGTTTCGCCAGCAGCCGAAACTCTCCGTCG
The DNA here is from genome assembly GCF_059759695.1 of Klebsiella sp. M041. Lineage (NCBI taxonomy): Bacteria > Pseudomonadati > Pseudomonadota > Gammaproteobacteria > Enterobacterales > Enterobacteriaceae > Klebsiella > Klebsiella sp. M041. The sequence continues at coordinate 11,292 of NZ_JCAXWU010000008.1, read as the reverse complement.
GCAATCATTTTGGCGGCCGGCTGGTGTTCGACGGCAAAGGGCATCTGTTTATTGGCCTCGGGGAGAACAATCAGCGTCCCACCGCTCAGGATCTCGGCAAGCTGCAGGGAAAAGTGGTCCGTCTGACGGAGACCGGGGGCGTTCCGCCGGATAATCCCTTTGTTGGCCGGGCCGACGTGAGGCCGGAGATCTGGGCATACGGCATCCGCAATCCGCAGGGTATGGCGATGAATCCGTGGAGCGGTGCGCTGTGGCTGAACGAGCATGGCCCGCGCGGCGGGGATGAAATTAATATCCCGCAGGCGGGAAAAAACTACGGCTGGCCGCTGGCGACGCACGGCATTAACTACAGCGGCCTGCCCATTCCGGAGGCCAGGGGCAAGACGGTGCCGGGGACCGAGCCTCCCCTGTATGTCTGGCCGGTCTCACCGGGAGTGAGCGGGATGGCCTTTTACGCGGCGCAGACCTTTCCCCAGTGGCAACATAAGCTGTTTATCGGCGCGCTGAAGGAGACGTCGCTGATTGTTCTGGCGGTGGACGGCAATCAGGTCCATGAGGAGGGGCGCCTGCTGGAGGCGCGCGGGAAACGGATCCGCGACGTCCGCGTGGGACCCGACGGCTATCTGTATGTGTTAACCGACGAGTCTAACGGCGAGCTATTGCGGCTGAGTCCGGAGAGTTAATTTCAGGTGACCGGGATCTGCACCACTTCGCGCCAGGCCGGACGCTGGCTAATCTGCTGATACCAGCGCTGCAGATGGGGACGCGGTTGCCAGCTGTCGAGGATCGACAGCAGGTTGTAGACGAAGGGGGCGACGGCAATATCGCCAAGGCCGAACTGCTCGCCGGAGAGCCACGGCGTTTTCGCCAGCTCGTCATCCAGCATGGCGAACAGCGCTTCGCAGGCGCTGATCCCCGCAGCGATGGCCGCCGGGTCGCGTTGCTCCGGCGGCGTCCTCACCAGGCCCATTAACACCGGGCGATGGGCGGGAGAGAGGGTGCCGTTGGACCAGTCCATCCACTTATCGCCTTGCGCGCGCTGCGCCGGCGCGGCCAGCCACAGACGGTCAGCGCCATACTGGGCGGCAAGGTAGCGAATAATCGTATTTGATTCCCACAACACCACCCCGGTGGCATCGTCCTTTAACAGCGGCACCAGCCCGTTGGGGTTCATCGCCAGATATTCCGGGTCATGATTGAGACCAAACTCCAGCCCGGCGAGGATCTGCTCATACGGCAGATCCAGCTCCTCCAGCACCCAGCGCACTTTCTTCACGTTGGTCGAGTTATTACGTCCCCACAGTGTAATCATTTTCGCTCCTGAGTTTGTTTCACTGCCGTTGCAGCGCGATCGGCGATCATGTTGGGATAAAGTTAATATTCCGGCAAGCATTTTTATTTTGCTGAAATCAAACGTTTTTTATACCAACTACCTTGCGTTTGGGGCACCCTTGGGACACAACGTCAGAAAAACTGCTATTCAGCATTTCCACCTGGTTGCGGTCCATCTCTCCGATCCACTTCGAGTAAATCTCATAAACCATCTTCGCGTTCTCGTGACCCATCTGTCCGGCGATAAACGACGGGTTAGCACCGGCAGTTAATAACCAGCACGCAAAAGTGTGGCGCGACTGGTAAGGGCGCCTGTTCCTGATTCCTGCCTTCTTTAATCCTGCTTCCCAACTATACCCCAGAGACTGAGATCCGTAATACTTCGTTTCCCCGCGCCAGTTTTTGGGCGGGATAAACACGAACCGCAGTTTTTGTTGTTCAGTTAAACCATGTTCGCGGTGATGGAAGGTGATTTCGGTTTTGCTTAATGCGCCAGTTAGCTTGAATTGCTCACGTAAAGCGTTCAGCGCAGGCTCAAGCAGGGTTACAGTTCTGATCCCCGCTTCGGTTTTAGGTGGCACAAACAGTCCCTCATTGGTCTGATTACGCCTGACGTGAAGCTCACCCTTATCAAGGTCCACATCTTCCCAGGCTAAAGCTGTAAGCTCTCCATGCCGAAGGCCGGTAAAGACAGCTGTAGTCCAGAGTAAAACATAACGAGGAGATAGCGCTTTTATAAAACCTTCGAACTCACTCTGGAGAAGCGGATCCGGGTCTCTCCTGGAGCGCTTGAGCATCTTTATACCTTCGTGCGGGGTATGCTCGATAAAACCGCTCAGGTTAGCCAGTTTGAGCAACGCAGTCAGGTTGTTCATCAGGCCGTTGACCGTGGATACAGCACGACCTTTTCTTTTTAACCAGGGCGCATGATCGCTAAAGGTGTTTCCCGTCAACAGCAAGTTTCTGTAATTCAACAGATCGGTATGCTGAATATCTGCAATATGCGTATTACTTCCGACGATAGCGCAAAGTGTTGCTATTCGTGATTCTGCGCCTCTGTATGATGCAGCTGAAACCTCAAGCTTTTTGGCATCAAGATAAACTTTGCATAATTCACCAAAGGTTTTAACTTTTTGTGTCGTGGTAAATTTTTTAATCGCTTTTGATTCAGGAAAATGCTCTGCATAGTCAAACTTCCCCTGCTGAATCTCACTTACTATTAAAGCACGGAGGTTACCAGCCTTTCGTATATTGCTATTTGATACAGTCCAGCCCCGCAAAACTTCGCGGCACCGTATGCCGCGATATAGAAAGCTAATTCTTATTCCCTTCCCATGCAGCTCTACGCCAGCTGGCATATTCATTATGTTTCCCCGACAAGCCTATTAATCCTGGTGTAGTTGTAGAGAAGAGTTACCCTTCCTTCTGAAGCTTCGGGGTCAGGTGAGTGCTTCTTATAATGAACCCCCTCAATCCATCTCCCCTCCCGGTAAGATTTAATTTGCCGGGGAGTCATATACATCTTCGCTACAATTCCCTTTTCCATCACCCATTCATCTTCTTGAGTAATATCGGCCATAAATAACCTCATGGCCGGGAAACTATAATCAGTTCCCCGGTTTAATGTTGATTATTGGAAATCAGTTTAGTATTGATACTCGATATTTCAGTCGTTCCATGCTTCAAGTTCGTTCTCGATCTCTTCGTCGATTTCGTCGTTGGTAGCGTCTTCGTCCAGGTAGTCACGCGCTTCTTTCAGGTACTGCTCATGGCGCTCCCGATACCATGCCGAAAATTCTGGCGTCCATCCGTTCGGCTCACCGTCATAGTCAACTTTGGCGTTACGTTCAGCCATGCTCTCGACCATGCTGTATGCTGTGGTAAGCGCTGCTTCGCGGATATATCCACGGAGGTCGCTTTTGCGCCAGTACGGATTAACTTTTGAATCGCAGACGGGTTTAAACTCAACTTCCCAGCGGCGGATACAACGCGCGTTTAATGATTTGCTCATCGTGATGCCTCCGCTTTAATCGCTTTATACGCACGCAGTACGTGAGAGGGTTTACCGATAATTACCGTTTTTAAAACAAAGAAACCGCTACGCTTAGCACGAACGGAAGGAGCAAGAAATAGCGCCGTATCAACAGCACGGTTGTGAAGGCGGAATTCGAAAACCGTGCTGGTAATCGTGGCGGTAGCAATTACACCTTTATCGTTAAATTCTATTTTCATGATTGAGCTTTCCTGTCTTTAAGTTGGTTGTATTTTTCATGGCTCATAATTTCCCAGCAGGTACCGTTATTGTGGGATAATAAGCGCCATTTTCTGCCAATCTTTAAACTTAAATTCCCGCATTTGATTCGGCATGGCTTTATATCTCCCTTGCTGTACAAGCTCAGAACATGCGATGCCTTTTCATTTACATGCGATGGAATACGGTTGGATGTGATTATCATCCGTCACCTACCAGCGCTTGTGGGCAAGGTGTCCGGGGCGTGATGGTAAGGTTTTACGAAACGAGGAAGCAGCAGCGGAGAGAGCGATTTTCTGCTTTTCTTTCTCATTGCATACCGGGCAGAAATAAAAGTCTCTCCGATAAGCACCCCTGCCAGATGGACGATATTGCAGCTCATCGCGAGCAAAAGAACCGCCGCAACCATGACAGTGCAACTTTAATTCTTCCATTTATCTATCTCCGGTTAAATTTAAAGTGTGTTCATACCTGCCAGTTAAGGCATTAAATAAAAAATGATGGTATTAGTAAGAAACTTCTGTGTTTATTTTGTAACGTGCATTGCCAGAGTCTGCGTTAACAGAAACCAAATCGCCATACATGTCATAATTCAAAATGACATCATTTAATTTCAGGGCTGAGAGAGATTCTTCGCGACTGCAAAACATAAAATCTTCTGCGTGCTTTGCTTTCTCAAAAATATCTTTCATAGACGAAAAAGCTTCGGCCCACATTTCACCATTGCCAATAAATTGCGCAATAGCCAGCTTGCTTTGTGCTGCTTTAAAAGCTGGGTTGCCATGTAATAAATTAGCCATGGAACACCCCTTTGATATACATAATTTCGACAGCCAGCCCACCCCAGAAAACTAATCCGATGGCCAGCGCGATTACCAAGGAACGAATGCCGTTTTTGCTCATTTGTTACTCCAGAATGGGAAGCTGATAACGACAACTACAGCCAAAAACAAGGCAACCTTTATACAGAACCGGTGCCATGCAGGAACTTCATGTTCGCGGATCATTTGCTACCCTCACTGTCATGTGAATTTGAGTACCAACAGACCTTGCAATGCAGTGCCGGGTGCCTCCCGGTGATACCAGCCAGTTAACAACTGGTATCGGCAGCTTTCTTTCCACCCCACTTCGGGAAACAAGTGGTACTGCTTTAACTGAACCGCGTGCGCATAGCCGCATTCACTGCATTGCAAGGTCTGTTATTTGCCTGTCTTTTCACCACTTCAGGCTCGGTGGTATGCTGGAGTTCTCACACAACCAGCAAAGGTAAATCATGAATAAAGATGATAAGGCTTGGCTTTTGGCCGTTGTTTACGCATCAACTCAACCCAAAGAAATCACCCCTGAAGAGTTCCTTTCTGAAGTCGACCGCTCTGAGGTTGATTTTCTCTCCCTGCTTACAAAGCGTGAGGAAGAGGAAAGTGCGAAAGCGATCAAGACTTGGGAGCAACTAGGCTCTTCAAACTAATTGCTGAGATAGCGGCTTCAACTACGGTTGTGGCTGCTTCTTTCACTTCATCCTTGGTTCGCCTGTCCCTCACCTTTTCAGCCACCACCACAAGAACGGTAGGTAAAACCTTCTCAATAATCAGCATGGCAACGTCTTTGCTGCACAGTTGGCCGTTAATCACCACCAGATCTTTGCTTTCCATATTCACCTCGTTAGTTAGCCCTTATCGCCGGGTAGCGGAACGTTTAACCTATCGCACCGTTGTGTCGATGTACTTATGGTGAGCTACAGGCTAAATAAAATCAACCAAAAGATAAGTCAAAGGCTAAAAAAATACCGCCAATCGGCGGCATTCTTTTGAAATTGAAGTGAATTTATTTTTCTCTGGTAGTCGGATCTACGTTGTCAGAGTAAAAATCTTTGAGTTTTTGTAGCCGCATTTGGAATGCAGCCAGCATGTTGCGCCTCTCGATAGGCGGCAATTCGCGGAAAACTTCAATAAGTGCAATTTCGTCTTCAGTGTATGTCCCGCCGAGTTCCTCTGCTCCTGTAAGTATCCATGAGAGCGAGGTTTTAGCGGCCTTGGCTAGCTTGGCTGCTGACTCCTTGCTTATGGTTTCCCTCTTAAACCAGTTGGTTACAGAGGTAGGACTAACTCCCGCAATCCGAGCCATTTCTGTGCGAGACCAATGATTCACTTTCATCAGCTCATCAAGTCTTGCGGCAAGCGTGCTTTGTGGCTTTGAGCCTGATTCATGCTGGGTTTCTGTCTTCATAGCAACAATTGTAAGCCACTGGCTAACACATTAATAATTTCTTGTTGTTGATTTTTTTTAGCTATTAGCTCAATATAATTGCACAATGGCTAAAAGAGAGGTTCACATGTCAGGTCTTGATAAGGCAATTACAGCTGCAGGTGGCAAACGTCGGCTTGCACTTGCCTTGAACATTAAACCGTCGTCGCTGAGTCGATGGATCCATAAGTACCAGGGGCAAGTTCCACCAAAGCGCGTAATTCAGGTTTACGAGGCAACTGGAATTACTCCGCATGAGTTGCGTCCTGATCTTCACCCAAACCCAACCAGTGGCCTTCCTGAGAATGATACGGCTACAGCACAGAAGGAGTCTGATTGATGGAAATCAAACACGAGCACGTTGAAATGGTTCTGCTGGCCTGGGCTGCAGAAGTTGGTCAGGCGTTCGCGGCAAATGCTATCGCTGAGGAATATGCACGTATTGGCGGTAATCAACTGCGCCTGGTTCCGGGGAAAACCTGGAGTAACCAGCAGAACATTTTCCACCGCTGGTTGAAAGGTGAGACCGAACTACAGCGCGAGAAAATCCGTTTGCTGCTTCCGGCAATCCTGCGTGTTCTGCCGCGTGAAATCCGTCATCGCTTGAGCATCTTCGACACCATTGAGCGCCGGGCGCTGCTTGCGGCTCAGCACGCTATTGGAACGGCAATTGATGCTCACGATGACGCTATTGAAGCCGTCTACAGCAAGGCTTATCAGCCTGGAGCTGTTGAAGTGCCGAAGTACCACTGATTCCGGAGGTGGCTATGTGTAACCAGTCTGCTGCTGAATTGATTGCACGCCTTAAAAAGGCTTATCCGTCGTATGTGCCATCCGAAGGGGATTGCGCAAGTAACGGGATACCCAAGGCGGGAGCACGCTTTCAGCACAGACACAAGGGGCACATGGTGACGGTACTCACGGCAACTGAGAAAGACGTTTCCTATCGGAGAGACTGCGGAACTGTTGGCTGGATGGGGTTACGTGAGTTTTTACGGCTACACAATGAGGTTTTGGTATGAGCAATCAGGTCTTTGAAATTGTTCAGGCCATGTCAGGGCAGGGGAACTGCATAACGATTCCCGGCCCGTATCTGGATTTCTTTGCAGGAGACAGGCAGCAGCATTTGCTGGCAGCGATTCTCAACCAACTGGTGTTCTGGTCGGGTAAGTCGAGTCTGGATGATGGCTGGTTTTACAAGGAGCATGCGGCGCTTGCGAAAGAGGTACGCGCTAAAGATGGCGATGTTGTCCGAAAAGCGATGTTCAAAATTACGGATCAGTACCTGTCAGGCGTCATCGAAGAAGAGCTTCGCCAGGTCGGTGGAACACCCATAAAGCATTACCGAATTGACCAGGAAGCGCTGATTTCACGGATATTCCCGCAAATACTGGATTCGGCTCAAGAGCCGAATGGGAATAAGTCACTGAAAGTAATGGAAACGGCTTATAAGCCGAATGCAATCGGCGCAAAAGCCGAATCGAAGCAAGTTACTGAAAATAATGGAAACGGCTCTCAAGCCGAATGCATTCGTCCCAAGAGCCGAATGGAAACGGCTCATGAGCCGAATCCTGGAAACGGCTCTCAAGCCGAATCCTATCTCTATACAGATCTTAAAAACAGATCATTACATACAGATCATAAAAACCACGCGGGAGAGATTTCTCCTGTGGATAACTTTTCTGAATCGACTCAAAAAACTGTCATCCCGGAAGCAGTCATTCCTGACGCTACCGAAGCCAGTAACCTGGCTACCGATGACGATTTCGACCTCGCTACGTGGTTCTGGTCGACCATCATCGAGCTGTACGAACGCGCAGCAGAGTTCGACGGCACTCTGGCAAAACCGAGAGAGCCGAACTTCTCAGCCTGGGCGCAAGAAATTTGCATGCTGCGCCAGGAGCACGGCTGCAGCCATGACCAAATCCGCACCATGATTGAGCGCATTCAGCGCGATCAGTTCTGGTGCTCCCGAGTTCAATCCGTGAAAACCCTACGCAGCAAATGGCAGGAGCTGGCTCTGAAGTTATGCCCGGCAAACCTGGCAACCGGCAGCTCGTTCGGTGTGAGCAGCAAACTGGATACCGACATCCCGAAAGGTTTCCGGGGATAGGTGTTTTACATGAAAACGACGATATCGAAGAAAACGCAACACAACGCATTCTGAGACGTTTTTATTTTAACCCTATGGGTTGGGGTTGGTTGTAGTGGTTAGTCTTCACTGCGGTCGATTCCGGCACACCATTTCTGATTATGAGAGTGAATCTGATGGAAAAAATTACTGACGTGCTGAAAGAGCTGGAGAAGGTCACCTGCCGTGAGCTGGCTGTTTATTTCGACCTGACAGCACCTGAAATGCTGGCCCGCCTGATGGTGCTGGAGCGCGAAGGCAAAGCGCAAAACCTGAATGGCTACTGGATGCCGGGTGGAAGTACCGAGCCCGTAGCGGTAACCAGCAAACTCACAGCGCTGGATATCAAACTGCTCCAGTCTGTGCCGGTTGGCGTCTGGTTTGAGTGGCAGTCCCTGGCTGGTTTCGTTGATCGCCCTCGCTACCGCTGTGAACGTCTGGTGGCCGCCGGGTTTATGAATTCGAAGGTTACTAACCCAGCTAATCCGCACCACGGCACTAAATTCCAGAAAATCCGCGAGGTGACCCGGTGATGCGAGAGATACCTGATTGCCCGGTCTGTGGTTCAGCTGCGGAGTTTTATTTTCGGGATTACCAGGCTGGCGCCTGTTCGGGGGCCCTGAGATGCCCTTACGGACATCTCCGCGTACAGGATAGCTACTGGGCTGGTGGCAAGAGCAAATCGAAAATCCGGCTGATTGAAAAATGGTCTCAGCAGGTCGAACAGAAAAAAGGTGAAGTGAAAAATGGCTAAAGACTCAAAGCTTGTATACGGCGCCAGTGGCAAAACGAACGTTTTGACGTTCGAACCTGAAAACCTGCACCTGGTTACCGACAAAACGCACCCGCTTTACGATGAGCGTATCCACCTGCCTATCAGCGAGGCAATGGTGCTGAACATCATGGACCAGGGCGTTCTTGAGCCGATTATCGTCTGGAAAGACCCGGAGACAGGGCTGTCTTGTGTAGTCGATGGTCGCCAGCGTGTGCGCCATACACTGGAAGCCAACAAGCGTCTGTCGAAAGAGGGCAAAGAACCGTTACTGGTTCCGGCAGTCGCTAAACGTGGCTCTGCCGTTCGCATGGCGCAGGCGATGGTAAGTGCTAACGAAATCCGCCAGGCAGATACGCCACTGGGCCGAGCAAAGAAAATGGCTGATGCGCTAGAACGCGGGCACGACGAGGACGATTTAGCGCTGATGTTTGGCGTGAGTGTCCAGACCGTACGCGCAACGCTGTCACTGCTGGATGCCACCCAGGCTGTTCGCGATGCAGTGGAGTCCGGAACGGTCACCGTTACCCAGGCGCGTCAGCTGGCATCGCTTAAACCTGAAGAGCAGCGGGAGAAGGTCTCTGAAATCAAAGCGGCAACTGCTGGCACAACCGGCCACGAAAAAGCCCGTCGGCAGCGCCAGATTCTCGGTGAAGCAAAACCACGTCTGAAAACCCGTAAAGAAATCACAAAAGCCCTCGAAGGTGCCACTGGCGATTATGCTGCGGCTCTGCGCTGGGTGCTTGGGGAGGCCAGCCATGACTGATATCAACGAACTGGCGCAGAGCCTGAAAGCGGCGGCAGAGAAGGCCACTCAGGGGGACTGGAGAGCATTCCAATACCACGACGGTCGTTGTGGTATTGGCGGAGGCCATAACGCTGAAATTATGGTGTGTGAGCACATCAGCAAAGAACGCCCGCATGATGCTATGTTCATCGCCCTGGCTAACCCTGCCAACGTTCTCGCGCTGGTAGAGGCGCTGGAGAAGGCGCAGCAGGCGCCGAGTATGCCATTAGGACTTCACCCGGATACGCAGAAGCTGGTTGCCGACTTCTGCACTGCCATAGCAGATAAGCTGTACAAGGCCCAATTAAAATACGGCTACGACACAGACTGGAAACAGGATGGGTGGCCAAGTCAATGCCAGGCGCACTTTCACCAGCATATCGCCAAAGGCGACCCGCGCGACGTTGCCGCTTATTGCGCCTTCATGTGGTGGCACGGCTGGAGCACTAAGCCTCCTGAAGGTCTGGAATCCCGCACCGTCACCGTGAAGTTGCCGGACTATAGGAATACTTACAAATCCCCATTAGCTGATGAAGTTGAGCATCAAGTGCGATTGGCGCTTGAGTTGTTCTCGTCTGCCGCTGGCATCAAGGTGGAGGCTGAGTGATGGGAATAACTGAAGGATTTTGCGCCGATTTGTATTGCGACTGTGATGGTTGTCAGTCAGGGAAAATCCATCCGCAGGGGCAGGCTGATTTTATTGGCCGGAATATGACCGACATTTCTCAGCAGGCGCGCAAAGCTGGCTGGCGCATCAGCAAAGACCGCCAGCGCTGCTATGCGCCGGGCCACAAAATTTCACGGGGAGCCAATCAATGACCAGCAAATTAACCAGAGAGCAGCTGGAAGAATGGGTTACACAATTTGATGAAGATGGCGGCTGCGATGCCACTGACAGGCAATTAGAGGCTCTCATTCGTCAATCGCTGGCCGCAATGGACAGCGAGCCAGTGGCTTACATCTTCAAGCATCCAGCAGGACGGTTGTTCTGGTCGCTGACGGATGAAAGTAACAAGGGTCACGATGATGTCATGCCGGTCTACGCCAGGCCGCAGCCAGCGCCGGAGGAATGGACTATTGCTGATGCCGTGAAGTTTTGCAAAGAAACTGGTAGGCAAGATGCCGGATCTGCAATGGACGCCTGGAACGCCTGCCGCGCCGCCATGCTCGCAGCCGCCCAGCAGGAGGTGCCAGATGGAAAATGACAGCGACAACGTCATCACTCTGGTGCAGCCAAAGCGCGACGAAGAGAAGCTACTTAACATCACCGTAACCGACAGAAAGGACTACAGGCAGCAACACTGCAAGCATAAAGCCGTAGAGGTCGATGAGAAGGGTCGGGTCATTCTGTGCCTGCAATGCAGCTGCGCTGTTGACCCTTTCCAGTACGTTCTACAGTGCGCGACTGATGGCGAGGCTGTGGTGAGAGAGATTCAGCAGCTTCATAACCGTCGTGATGAGTTGCGCGAGGCCGTCGCCAACCTCGAACGCGAAGAGAAAAACGCAAAGGCCCGCTTGCGCTCAGCCAGGACCGCAATTCTCTTTGCAGAGAACGACCTGAAAAACACAGAGCAAGGGACAAAACAATAAAACGCAAACGCGCTATTTGTTATCAACAAATCACAGGTTTGTATTTATGCGAATGATAACCAGAAAGAAACCGGGGCTTTGTTGAATAAATCGAACTTTTGCTAAGTTGAAGGATCAGATCACGCATCTTCCCGACAACGCAGACCGTTCCGTGGCAAAGCAAAAGTTCAAAATCACCAACTGGC